>NZ_JBHTSA010000117.1:0-23538 GCF_042795405.1 Streptomyces sp. NPDC056480
GCCGGCCCCCCCACCCGCCGGCCGCCCGCACCCGGTGGGGTGCGGCCGTCCGTGTCGTGCGGTGGTGGCGTCGGCGCTCAGCCGTTGGGGCGCTTGAGGCGCGCCACGAACTTGTACCGGTCGCCGCGGTAGACCGACCGTACCCACTCGACCGGCTCGCCCTCGGCGTCCAGCGAGTGGCGGGAGAGCATCAGCATCGGCAGGCCCACGTCCGTGCCCAGCAGGCCGGCCTCGCGCGGGGTGGCGAGGGAGGTCTCGATGGTCTCCTCGGCCTCGGCGAGGTGCACGTCGTACACCTCGGCGAGGGCGGTGTACAAGGAGGTGTACTTCACAAGCGAACGTCGCAGCGCGGGGAAGCGCTTTGCGGAGAGATGGGTGGTTTCGATCGCCATCGGCTCGCCGCTCGCGAGGCGCAGTCGCTCGATGCGGAGCACCCGTCCGCCGGCCGAGATGTCGAGCAGCCCGGCGAGCGTGTCGTCGGCGGTGACATAGCCGATGTCGAGGAGCTGCGAGGTGGGCTCCAGGCCCTGGGCGCGCATGTCCTCGGTGTACGAGGTGAGTTGCAGCGCCTGGGAGACCTTGGGCTTGGCCACGAAGGTGCCCTTGCCCTGGATGCGCTCCAGGCGGCCCTCGACGACCAGCTCCTGGAGGGCCTGGCGCACCGTGGTGCGCGAGGTGTCGAACTCCGCGGCGAGCGTGCGCTCCGGGGGGACCGGTGTGCCGGGCGGCAGGGTCTCCGTCATGTCGAGCAAGTGCCGCTTCAGTCGGTAGTACTTGGGCACGCGCGCGGTACGGGTGGGTGTCCCGCCCTCCGACTCCGTGCTGCCCGCGTCCGTGGCCATTGCCTGCCTTCCCGACTCCTGTGCTGCTGCCGTCACCGGCTCCTCCGTCTGTCGCGGCTCACATGGTGGCACGGACCGGTCACGGGTCGTCGCCCTCCCTCAGGTGTCGGTCCGATAACGGACGCGACTGCCCTTCTTATACACCCTTGACACCCCTAAAGGTCTAGGCCAAGCTCCGGGTACTGGTCTAAACCATTAAAGACCAGGTCCCAGCCCCACGAGCACTACCTGACGTATGTCTTCGCGCGGTGGGCAGGGGTTGCAGGCATCCCTGAGGAGGGTGGCGTGAAGCGCAAGCTCATCGCGGCGATCGGCGTCGCAGGCATGATGGTCTCTATCGCTGCGTGTGGTTCCGACAGTGACAAGGGTAAGGACGGCGCCAAGGCGCCGGCCGGGGGCGACAAGACCCTGACCGTCTGGGTCATGGACGGTTCCGCGCCGGACGCGTGGATGGCCGAGGTGAACAAGGCCTTCGAGGCCAAGCACCCGGGCGTCAAGGTCAAGGTCGAGAAGCAGATCTGGAACGGCATCCAGGAGAAGGTCACCACCGCGCTCTCCGAGGACACCCCGCCGGACGTTCTGGAGCTCGGCAACACGCAGACCGCGGGCTACGCCGTGACCGGCGGCCTCGCCGACCTGTCCGGCGACAAGGCCACGCTGGGCTACGACGCCTGGAACAAGGGCATGGTCGCCTCCAACGAGCTGGACGGCAAGCTCTACTCGGCCCCGTGGTACGCCGCCAACCGTGTCGTCGTCTACGACAAGGCCGCCTTCAAGAAGGCCGGTGTCACCCCGCCCAAGACCCGCGCCGAGTGGATCGACGGCCTGAAGAAGCTCAAGGCGTCCGACCCGAAGTCGCAGGCGATCTACCTGCCGGGCCAGTCCTGGTACGTCCTCGCCGGCCTCATCTGGGACGAGGGCAGCGACCTCGCGGTCAAGGACGGCGACAAGTGGAAGGGCAACCTGTCCTCCCCCGAGGCCGTCAACGCCATGAACTTCTACAAGGAGCTGGCGTCCTACTCCACCGCTCCGAAGGACAAGGACGAGGCGACCCCGCAGCAGTCCACCGACATCGTCCCCAAGGGCGGCGTGGCGTCCTGGATCGGTCTCGGCTGGGAGGCCGGCGGCGCGATCGACGCCATGAAGAAGGCCGGCAAGACCGCCGACTTCGGTTACTTCCCGATCCCGGGCAAGACGGCCGACAAGCCGGGCTCCGTCTTCCTCGGCGGCTCGAACCTCGCCATCGCCGAGCGCTCCCAGAACAAGGACCTCGCGAAGGAGTGGCTGGCGCTCGCCGCCGGCAAGGAGTACATGACGAAGTACGCCACCGCCACCGAGGGCGCGCTGCTTCCGAACACCGACGCCGCGCAGTTCAAGCCGGCCGCCGGCTCCTTCGCCGAGGCCATGGCCGCCTCCTCCGCCTCCGGCAAGGTCACCCCGGTGACCCCGGGCTGGGCGAACGTCGAGACCGCCCCGAACCCGATCAAGGACTTCATGACCAAGGTCCTGAAGGGTGAGGACGCCAAGACCGCCGGCGAGGCGGCCGACAAGGTCATCAACGAGCGCATCAACCAGCAGTAATCAGCAGCACCAGCAGTAATCCGTAGCCCGGTGGTGCGGCCGGTCACGCACCGGCCGCACCATCGGCGCTTCACGAGTGATCAGCGGCCCGCTCCCCCGGGCCGCGCCCCGGTGGGCGCGGGAGCCCCAGAACCGCGAGGAATAAGACCATGACCGTGGACTCCCAGGGGACGGCGACCGCCGATCCTCAGGACGCGCCCGGGAGGGCGGCAGGGAAGTCTCAGACTCCGCCACCCCCTTCGGGCCCGAAGGAAGTCCTTAAGCCTTCGCGCGGCAGACGTTCCCTGCCCAGCGGGTGGCTGCCCTATCTGCTCGTCGCGCCTGCCCTGCTGTCCATGGCGGTGCTGCTGCTCTACCCGCTGATCCGCAATGTGATCCTCTCCTTCCAGGAGCTCAACCGGAAGGAGTTCATCACCCGCGAGACCGTCTGGACCGGCTTCGACAACTACACCGAGCTCCTCGGTGACCCGGACTTCTGGACCGTCGTCGTCCGAAGCGTCGTCTTCACGGCCGTCAACGTCGCGCTCATCATGGCGATCGGCACGGGCATAGGCCTGCTGCTCAACCGCCTGGGCAAGAAGATGCGACTGGTCCTCTCGCTGGCCCTGATGTTCGCCTGGGCCATGCCGATCGTCGCCTCCGTCACGGTGTTCCGCTGGCTCTTCGACGAGCAGTTCGGCGTCGTGAACTGGCTGATGCGCACCCTGGGCTTCGACGGCTACGAGCAGCACAACTGGTTCGAGACCGGGTTCTCCACCCTCGTCATCATCATGATCCTGCTGGTCTGGGGCTCCATCCCGTTCGTCGCCCTCAACATGTACGCCGCCCTGACCACCATCGGGTCCGAGCTGTACGAGGCCGCGAAGATGGACGGCGCCAGCGGCTGGCGCACCTTCTGGGCCGTGGTCTTCCCGAACCTGAAGTCCTTCTTCATGATCACGACGTTCCTGGAGATCATCTGGATCTTCAAGGCGTTCGCCCAGGTCTACGCCATGAACCTGGGTGGCCCCGACCGCGGCTCCGAGACGCTCCCCGTCTTCGCCTACATCGAGGGCGTCGGCCAGTTCCACTACGGTGTCGCCGCCGCCATCTCCATCCTGACGATCGTGATGCTCATCGCGGTCATGTCCTTCTACTTCCGCCTGATCCTGAAGGAGGAGGAGGAGCTGTGAGCGCCACCACCGAGACTCCGCAGAAGCTGCGCACCAGGAAGCCGCTCACGGTCGGCGTGGTCGCCAAGAACCTGACCGCCCTCGTGCTCGCGGTCGTGTTCGTCTTCCCCGTGTACTGGATGTTCTCGTCCTCGCTGAAGCCGCAGCACGAGATCATGACGAAGGATCCCGTCTTCGTCTTCACCCCGACGTTCGAGAACTACACGACCGCCACCGGCGTCGACCTCTTCTGGACGTACGTGACCAACAGCCTCATGGTCACCATCGGTGCCGTGGTGCTCGCCCTTCTCGTCGCGCTGGCCGCGAGCTTCGCGATCGCCCGGATGAAGTTCAAGGGACGCAAGGGCATCGTCCTCATCGTGATGATGGCGCAGATGGCCCCCTGGGAGGTCATGGTCATCGCGATGTACATGATCTCCCGTGAGAACGACATGCTGAACAGCATTCCGATGCTCACGCTCATCTACTTCGTGATGGTCCTCCCCTTCACCATCTGGACCCTGCGCGGCTTCATCGCCGCCGTCCCGGTCGAGCTGGAGGAGGCCGCGCAGATCGACGGCTGCACCCGCGGTCAGGCGTTCCGCAAGGTGATCTTCCCGCTGCTCGCCCCCGGCCTGATGTCGACCTCGCTCTTCGGCTTCATCACCGCCTGGAACGAGTTCGCCATGATCCTCATGCTGAACAAGGAGAAGGAGTCGCAGACCCTGACGCTCTGGCTGACCCAGTTCCAGACCGCGTTCGGCAGCGACTGGGGCGCCACCATGGCCGCCTCCACGCTCTTCTCGCTCCCCGTGCTCGTCGTTTTCCTCTTCCTCCAGCGCAAGGCCGTCGGCGGCATGACCGCCGGCGCGGTGAAGGGATAAGGGCTCCCCATGACCACACTCGTACACGGCACGGACACCCTGACCCGTGACGCGCTCACGGTGCTCCAGCCCGGGTTCGTCGGCACCACCGCGCCCGACTGGCTGCTCCGCCGCATCGGCGAGGGCCTGTCGTCCGTCGGCCTGTTCGGCCGGAACATCGTCAGCCCCGAGCAGCTCGCCGCGCTCACCGCCCAGCTGCGGGCCGAGCGGGACGACGTCCTCGTCGCCATCGACGAGGAGGGCGGCGACGTCACCCGCCTCGAGGTCAAGCAGGGCTCCTCGTTCCCCGGCAACTACGCCCTGGGCAGCGTCGACGACGTCGAGCTCACCCGGGCCGTGGCCCGCGAACTCGGCCGCCGGCTCGCGGCCTGCGGCGTCGACCTCAACTGGGCGCCGTCCGCCGACGTCAACTCCAACGCCGAGAACCCGGTCATCGGCGTCCGGTCCTTCGGGCCCGACCCGGACCTGGTCGCCCGGCACACCGTGGCGTACGTCGACGGCCTCCAGGGCGTCGGGGTCGCGGCCTGCACCAAGCACTTCCCCGGACACGGCGACACGAACGTGGACTCCCACGACGCGCTGCCCCGGATCGATGTGGACCTCGCCACACTGCACGCCCGTGAGCTGGTGCCTTTCCGCGCGGCCGTCGCCGCGGGTACCAAAGCGGTGATGAGCGCGCATATCCTGCTCTCCGCGCTCGACCCCCACCGTCCGGCCACCCTGAGCCCGCAGATCCTCACCGGTCTGCTGCGCCAGGAGCTGGGCTTCGAGGGACTGATCGTCACCGACGGCATGGAGATGCAGGCCGTCGCGGCGACGTACGGCATCGAGCGCGGATCCGTCCTCGCCATCGCCGCGGGCGCCGACGCCATCTGCGTCGGCGGCGGGCTGTGCGACGAGGACACCGTGCTGCAGCTGCGCGACGCTCTCGTCACTGCGGTACGGACCGGTGAACTGCCCGAGGAGCGGCTGGCCGACGCCGCGGCGCGCGTGCGCGCCCTGGCGGCCTGGACCCAGGCGCATCGGGCCAGGGGGGCTGAATCGGTGTCGGGCGCGGCAGTGCAGGAGGGGACCGCGCCCGGCGCCGACATCGGACTCGTCGCCGCCCGCCGGGCCCTGAAGGTGACCCGGGGGGAGCGGCCGTACACCCCGGTGACCAGCGCCCCCTACGTGGCCTCCTTCACCCCCGTCGCGAACTTCGCGGTCGGTGACGAGACCCCCTGGGGCGTCGCCGCCGAGCTGGAGCGGCTGCTGCCCGGCACGGAGACCGGCTCCTACGCCGACTCGTCCGTGGACGCCCTCCTCGCCGCCGCGGGGGAGCGGAGGATCGTGGCGGTCGTCCGCGACGCCCACCGGCACGCGTGGATGACCGAGGCCCTGGACGCCCTGGTCGCGGCCCGCCCCGACACCGTCGTGGTCGAGATGGGCCTCAACGAGGCGGAGCCCCGCGGGGCCCTGCACATCGCCACGCACGGCGCGGCCCGGGTCTGCGGCCGCGCGGCCGCCGAGGCCGTCGTCGGCACCGGCGTCTGACGGGACGTACGCGAAGGGGCCCGGCACCTGAACAGGTGCCGGGCCCCTTCGTCGTGCACGGGGTTCCGGGCGGCTCAGATGCCCTGCCAGGACGGCTTGTTCGCGAAGGTGTGACGGAAGTAGTCCGCGAGCTTCAGCTTGGAGGCGGCGGCCTCGTCCACCACGACCGTGGCGTGCGGGTGCAGCTGGAGCGCGGAGGCCGGCACGAGCGCCGCCACCGGGCCCTCGACGGTCTGCGCCACGGCCTCGGCCTTGCCCTCGCCGGTGGCGAGCAGCACCAGGTGACGGGCCTCCAGGATGGTGCCGATGCCCTGGGTGATGACGTGGTGCGGCACCTGCTCGATGTCGTTGTCGAAGAAGCGGGCGTTGTCCACGCGGGTCTGCTCGGTGAGCGTCTTGATCCGGGTGCGGGAGGCGAGCGAGGAGCACGGCTCGTTGAAGCCGATGTGCCCGTCGGTGCCGATGCCGAGGATCTGCAGGTCCACGCCACCGGCCTCGGAGAGCGCGGTGTCGTACGCCTCGCAGGCCGCCAGGACGTCCTCGGCGGAGCCGTCGGGGCCCATGAAGGCCTCCTGGGAGAGCCCGAGCGGCTCGACGACCTGGCGGAGCACGGTGGAGCGGTACGACTCGGGGTGGCCCGAGGGCAGTCCCACGTACTCGTCCAGCTGGGCGATCCGGGCCCGCGAGGCGTCCACGGAGCCGGCCTTGACCTGGGCGATCAGGGCGTCGTAGATGGGCAGCGGAGTCGAGCCGGTGGCCACGCCGAGCAGCGCGTCGGGCTTGCGGCGCAGGAGGTCGGCGATGCCGTCCGCGATGAGCTCGCCGCCCGCCTTGGCGTCCTTGACGATGACAACTTCCACGCTGTGCCTGCCGATCTGGTGAGGGGCTGGTGAGGAGCCATGTGGTATAGACCAATCAAAGCCAAATCTAGCAGAGGAGGGGCCTTCCCCTCATGCCGTTCCGCCCCCCGGACGCCCCCGCCGCCTCCATGGTCGACCGCCCCTGCCCCACCAGCCACTCGAACCCCCAGGGGTGCTTTGTCGATCAGGCCGGACGGGCTCCTGCCCCTCCCGGGGTCAGGCGATCGACCCCCCCGTCGCGTCGATCCACTGCCCCGTCACCCAGCGCCCGTCGGGCGAGGCCAGGAAGGCCACCACGTCGGCTATGTCCTCGGGGGTGCCGACCTTGCCCAACGCCGACATCGCCGCCGCTCCCGCCCATGCCTCGTCGTTCCCCCGCAGCCAGCCCGCGTTGATGTCGGTGTCCACGATCCCCGGCGCCACCGCGTTGACCGTGATCCCCCGCGCGCCCAGCACCTTCGACAGATAGCGGGTGAACACGTCGAGCGCGCCCTTCGACATCGCGTACGCCATCAGGTCCGGCATCACCGCCGCGTGCGAGAGGCCCGTCGAGACGTTCACGATCCGGCCCCCGTCGCGCAGCCGCTCCACGCCGAGCTGTGCGAGGAAGAACGGCGCCCTGGTGTTGACGGCGAAGATCCGCTCGTACTCCTCCGCGCCGATCGTCGCGAACGGTGCGGAGGTCCCGATCCCCGCGTTGTTCACCAGGATGTCCAGACCGTCGGCGTGGGCGTCGAAGGCCGTCCACAGCGCCTCCGCATCCCCCGGGACCCCCAGCTCCTGCCCGATGGCGAAGGCCTCACCGCCGGCGGCCTCGATCGCCGCCACCGTCTCCTTCGCCGCCGCCTCGTTGCTCCCGTAGTGCACGGCGACCCGCGCACCGTCCCGGCCGAGCCGCTCGGCGATCCCCCGCCCGATGCCCCGGCTGCCACCCGTCACCAGTGCGGTCCGCCCGGCCAGCCTCCCGGCCCGCTGCTCCGTGGTCCTGCTGTCGAGCACGCCCATGGCGACGCCCCCCTCATTTCTGTAGCGGTCGTTATGAAAAGACCGTACCCCACTTCCGTAGCACCCGCTATAGAATTCACTCCATGGTGACGACACAGCGTGGCCGCCCCCGCTCCTTCGACCGGCTCACGGCCCTCGAGAAGGCCACGATGGCCTTCTGGGAGCACGGCTACGAGACGACCTCCGTCGCCGATCTCACCCGCGCCATGGGCATCAGCGCCCCCAGTCTCTACGCGGCCTTCGGCGACAAGAAGACGCTGTTCGAGGAGGTCGTCGAGGCGTACGCCGGCTCGTACGGCGCGTACGGCGGCCGGGCCTTCGCGGAGGAGACGACCGCCCGCGGCGCCATCGGCCGGGTCCTGAGCGAGGCCGCCGAGCTCTTCACGGAGCCCGGCCACCCCCGCGGCTGCCTGATGATCTCCGCCGCGGTCAACTGCTCGACCCCCGAGGTCGAGGAGGCCCTGCGCGAGCGCAGGAACCGCAATCTGGCCTCCTTCGAGTCCCGGATACGCCAGGGAGTCGACTCAGGGGAGCTGCCGGCCGACACCGACGCCCGGGCCCTCGCGCGCTTCAGCGGCGCCGTCCTCCAGGGAATGTCCCAGCAGGCCCGCGACGGGGCGACGGAGGAGGAGCTGGCGGCCGTCGCGGCGACGGCGATGCGGGCCTGGCCGCCGCCCCGCACGGCGGGGGAGTAGGGGCAGAGGGGCTCGGTTCCGCCGCCCGCCGGCCCCGGAAACACCCGCGGGCCGCGGAAGCGCCCACGTCACCGGAAAGACACCCGCCGGCCCCGGAAACACCCGCGGGCCGCGGCGCCCGGCGGGACCCTCAGCCCGCCCGGCACCGCAGCCCGGAGTTTTGCTCCGGCCGGGGGTGTGCGGTCCCTCGGCCGTGTGGGAGGTCTCGACGCAGTCAGGGCAGAGAGCGTCGGGTACCTCGTTCCATCCTCCTGTGCGGGGAGGATGGAGGTCTATCGCATTCATTGTGGACTAGACCATTCTTGTCTGTCCATCCACAGGAACACGGTCCTTCCTGGCCCATCCTCCAGTACGGAGCCCCGGAGATCCAGGTTCACCGCCCCTTTATTCCGCGGGTACGCTCGCACCGTGCCCTCCATGAACGACCTCGTACGCCAGCACACCGCCCTGAGCGACTCGGACCTCGAGTGGCTCCACCTGCTGGTGTCGGAGTGGCAGCTGCTCTCCGACCTCTCCTTCGCCGACCTCGTCCTCTGGGTCCCGACCCTCGACGGAACGCGGTACGTCTCCGTCGCGCAGATGCGGCCGAACACCGGTCCCACCTCCTACCAGGACGACATGGTCGGCCACCTCGTGCCGCGCGGCCGCCGCCCGCTGCTCGACGCCGCCCTCGACGAGGGCAGGATCGTCCGTGAGGGCGACCCGGAGTGGCGCGAGGAGGTGCCGGTGCGGGTCGAGTCCATCCCCGTCCGCCGCGAGGGCCGCGTCCTCGGCGTCATCGCCCGCAACACCAACCTGCTGACCGTCCGCACCCCCTCCCGCCTGGAGCTCACCTACCTCCAGTCGGCCTCCGACCTCGCCCAGATGATCGCGGCCGGGACCTTCCCCTTCCCCGGTGAGCAGGTCGACATGGACTCCTCGCCCCGGGCCGGCGACGGACTCGTCCGCCTCGACGCCGAGGGGATCGTCCAGTACGCCTCGCCCAACGCCCTCTCCGCGTACCACCGGCTCGGCCTCGCCGCCGACCTCGTCGGCCAGCACCTGGGCCAGATCACCGCGGAACTCGCCCCCTCCCGCGGACCGGTGGACGAGGCCCTGGTCACGCTGGCCTCCGGCTACGCGCCGCGCGAGTTCGAGGTCGAGGGGAACGGCGGTGTGATCCAGCTCCGGGCCATCCCGCTCAAGCCGAAGGGCACCCGCATCGGTTCGCTCGTCCTGCTCCGGGACGTCACCGAACTGCGCCGTCGCGAGCGCGAGTTGATCACCAAGGACGCCACCATCCGGGAGATCCACCACCGGGTGAAGAACAACCTCCAGACGGTGGCCGCCCTGTTGCGCCTCCAGGCCCGACGGATGGACTCCGAGGGCGGCCGCGAGGCCCTCAACGAGGCCGTGCGGCGCGTCGGTTCGATCGCGATCGTCCATGAGACGCTGTCCCAGAACCTGGACGAACGGGTGGAGTTCGACGAGATCGCCGACCGCGTGATCGCGATGGTCGCCGAGATCTCCCCGGGTCGGGTGACCTGCCGGCGCAACGGCCGCTTCGGCATTCTCGACGCCGAGGTCGCGACCCCGCTCTCGATGGTCCTCACCGAGATCCTCCAGAACGCCCTGGAGCACGCGTTCGCCCCGGGCGACGAGGGCGCCGTCGAGGTCACCGCCGTACGGGGCGAGCCCAGGCCCGACGCCCGACTCCTGATCACGGTCCAGGACGACGGCCGCGGTCTGCCCGAGGGATTCGACCCGCAGCGAGCCGGCAACCTCGGTCTGCAGATCGTACGGACCCTGGTGGAAGGGGAGTTGGGCGGATCCTTCGACATGCTGCCGGGCGCCGAGCGCGGTACGAAGGTGGTCCTCGACATTCCCGTGCAGCCGCAGAAGTAGCGGTCGTGGAGCAACGGCCGCAGAAGGAGCAGCCGCAGGGGCAACAGCCCTGGAAGCAACAGCCGTAAAAGCAGGGGCCGTAGAGCGGCCGTAGAAATACCCGTCGCGGAAGGCGCAGCCGTGGTGACGGCGACCACGGACACAGCAGCGAGCCCCGGACCGAAGAAGTCGGTCCGGGGCTCGAATGCTGTGGGTTACTACTGCGCGCTGCGGCTCAAGGGCGGTGATTGCATACGCGATGTATGCGCCGCTCGCCTCAGGCTGTCGGTGGGCGTCAGGCGCTGGCGTTACGCGCCCGGTTGCGAGCGGCACGGCGCTTCATCGCGCGGCGCTCGTCCTCGCTGAGGCCACCCCAGACGCCGGAGTCCTGGCCGGACTCGAGCGCCCACTGCAGGCACTGCTCCATGACGGGGCAGCGGCGGCAGACGGCCTTGGCTTCCTCGATCTGCAGCAGCGCAGGACCGGTGTTGCCGATGGGGAAGAACAGCTCGGGGTCTTCCTCACGACAAACGGCGTTGTGACGCCAGTCCATGGCTGCTACCTCTCTAGGGTGTTACAAGCTGGTTGCTTGTGAATGTGAACGCTTTCACGAATCCCCCCGCAAGGGAAGGGCCGACTGCCAGATCAACTGGTGTGGTCCTAAGACTGAGGAGGGGTTCTGGCTCTCAGTGGAGGCCGGTGTTGCGGGCCGTCCCGATCGCCAAGAAGAGACTCCCAAACCCCGGCAACGGATACAACCCCTTCCGGAAAGTTTTTTTTGATTCCTCGGTGTCGGCTAGGTCACAGCCGTACTTCTAAGGGGTGGATGCGCGCCTAAACGTTCGAGTGAAAGGACTTTGGGCCCTTCCACTCACACAATCACACGCAGTGCACGGCGTACGCCTGTGAACGTCACGCTCGTACGCAGTCCCAGGTGGTCTCCGTCCATCTGCAGGGGGAGGGGAACCTTGGAATGCAAGGTGAAGTCGGTCAGGTCGTGCAGAGTTGCCGCATGCTTGCCGCGCGGGCCCCGTTCCGGGGTCGAGGTGAGCAGCTGGGTGGCGTAGCGGGCCACCGCCGGGGTGGAGAGACGGCGCAGTCCGAGCACGTCCAGCGCGGTTTCGAAGGAGGCCTCCGGGGACGCGTACACCGGGCGATTGCCCAGGTAGGTCCAGGGGGAGGTGTTGCAGATTATGGAGAGGACCAGGTCCTCGACCGGCTCGGCGCCGGGGCGCTCCAGGGTGATCGTGCCGTGCCGGCGGTTCGGTTCCTCCAGGAACTGGCGCACCACCTGGCGCAGGTAGAGGGCGTGGGTGGATCTCTTTCCGCGCTCCCGCTGCTGTTCGACCCGGCCGATGACGCTGGCGTCGAAACCGAGACCGGCGCAGAAGGTGAACCAGCGGGACGGGACGGATTCGTCCTCCGTGCCCGGCGTTCCCGAGGCGAGACCGAGGCTCACTGTGCGTGCCCGCCGCTCACGCAACGCGTCGAGCAGGGCGCCGGTCGCCTCCACGGCGTCGTTCGGCAGTCCGAGGGCGCGGGCGAACACGTTCGTCGATCCGCCGGGGACGACCGCGAGGCCCGGGAGCCGGTCGGGGTCGGGCCCGCCGTGCAGCAGTCCGTTCACGACCTCGTTCACCGTGCCGTCGCCGCCGAGGGCCACGACCAGGTCGGTCGTGCCGGAGTCCGCGGCCCGCCGGGCGAGGTCCCGCGCGTGCCCGCGGTACTCGGTGGTGACCGCCTCCAGCTTCATCTCGCTCGCGAGCGCGTGGATGAGCACGTCACGGGTGCGGGCACTGGTGGTGGTGGCTGCCGGGTTGACCACGAGAAGTGCGCGCATGAGCGCCAGGGTACCTACCCGGCGGTACCGGGCCCAGTCCAGCCCGATCCCTGGACGTATCCACCCGCCCCCGGGCAAGCACGACGCCCCGGCCCCGGGCGCCGTGTCCACCCGGTCCCGGGCAAGCTTGACGGCCCGGCCCGGCCCGGCCCGGCCCGGCCCGGCCCGGCCCGGCCCCGGCTCCGTGTCCGCCCGGTCCCGGGCAAGCGGGAACGCCCGGCTCCGGCGGCGGGCTCCCCTCGGCTCCGGCGACCGGCTCCCCTCGGCTCCGGGGACGGGCGGCCCGCCCGGGCCCCGGCCCCGGCGCCCCGCCTGTCCGGCTTCGCCGCCCTGGACCGTCCGGCTTCTCGGGGGCGCTCTCGCCCGGCTTCGGCCGGGCCGGGCCGCCCCCGCTACCCTGCCCTGTATGAGCAGTCCCGCTGAGAGCAGCGCCGAGCAGACCCCCCGCCCCGCCCGACTCGCCGCCGCGGCGGCCGTGGCCGGTGTCGAGGCCCTCGGCCTCTTCGCCGGGGGTGTCTACATGCTCGTGCACGCGCTGACCGGGACGTCCGACGACCTCACCGGCGCCGCGACGGGCGCCGTGACGCTCGTCGCACTCGGACTCATCCCGCTCGCCGCCGCCCGTGGCCTGTGGACGCGCCGTTCCTGGAGCCGCGGTCCGGCCGTGATCACCCAGATCCTGGCCCTGCCGGTCGCCTGGCAGATGCTTCAGGCGAACAGCGTGATGATCCCGGCCGGCATCGTCCTCGGCGTCCTGGCCGTCACCGGGCTCGTCCTCCTGGTGAACCCGGCCACGACCGAGGCGCTCGGCATCCGGCGCCCCGGTCAGGACACCACGTAGCGGCCCCTCACTCCTCCACCAGAAGCTTCTCCCGCAGCTGTGCCAGGGTCCGGGCCAGCAGTCTGGAGACGTGCATCTGCGAGATGCCGACCTCCTGCGCGATCTGCGACTGGGTCATGTTCCCGAAGAAGCGAAGCAGCAGGATCCGCTTCTCCCGGGGCGGCAGGTCCTCGAGCAGCGGCTTGAGCGACTCGCGGTACTCGACCCCCTCCAGGGCCTCGTCCTCCGCGCCGAGCGTGTCCGCCACCGCGGGCGACTCGTCGTCCGTGTCGGGGACGTCCAGGGAGAGCGTCGAGTAGGCGTTCGCCGACTCCAGACCCTCCAGGACCTCCTCCTCCGAGATCCCGAGCCGCTCGGCCAGCTCGTGCACGGTCGGCGAGCGGCCGTGCTGCTGGGAGAGCTCCGCCGTCGCCGTGGTCAGCGAGAGCCGCAGCTCCTGGAGCCGGCGCGGCACCCGGACCGCCCAGCCCTTGTCGCGGAAGTGGCGCTTGATCTCGCCGACGACCGTCGGGGTCGCGTACGTCGAGAACTCGACGCCGCGCTCCGGGTCGAACCGGTCCACCGACTTGATCAGACCGATGGTCGCGACCTGCGTCAGGTCGTCCAGCGGCTCGCCGCGGTTGCGGAAGCGCCGGGCCAGGTGCTCGACCAGCGGCAGGTGCATCCGCACCAGCTGGTTGCGCAGCTCGGCCTTCTCCGGGGAACCCTCCGGCAGCTCACGCAGCGTGATGAAGAGCGCGCGGGCGCCGCTCCGGTCGTGCGGGTCCGGGACGACGGGAACGTCGGGGACGTCGTCGGGCGCGTCCCCGTCCTCCGCCTTCTCCGCCTCCGCGACCGGCTCCGAGGCCGCCTCCGCGACCGGCTCCGAGGCCGTCCCCGCGACCGCCTCCGAGGCCGTCCGTGCGACGCCCTCGGTGGCCGGCTCCGCGGTCGCCGCCGCGGTCCCGCCCGCTTCGGAGGAGGAGCCCTCCGCACGCGCGGGGCCCCGGGGGGCCTCGGAGACGCCTGGTGTCTCGGGAACCTCGTGGTGCTGCTCGTGCTCGCTCATCTGGTCCGCCTGCTCCGTAGCGACCTCATACGGCCGTGCCTGCTGCTCAGGGATGCCGGCCGTCGCGTCCCCGCGCCTCACGCCGGGCCTGGCCCCGCGCCGCGCTGTTTGTACAGGCTGATCGAGACCGTACGGTCGTCGGCCACCGACGATTCCACCTTCCCGGCCAGTGCCGACAGCACCGTCCAGGCGAAGGTGTCCCGCTCGGGCGCCCGGCCGTCCGTGGTCGGGGCGGAGACGGTGACGTCGAGGGAGTCGTCGACCAGCCGGAAGACACAGCTGAGGACGGATCCCGGCACGGCCTGCTGGAGCAGGATGGCGCAGGCCTCGTCGACCGCGATCCGCAAGTCCTCGATCTCGTCGAGGGTGAAGTCCAAGCGCGCCGCGAGGCCGGCCGTGGCCGTACGCAGCACGGACAGATAGGCACCCGCAGCGGGCAGCCGGACTTCCACGAAGTCCTGGGTCCCGGGCTCGCCTGCGATCTGGGACACCCTCACCTCCAAGGTGGCACAAGCTCATTCGGGGCTCGGGGGGAGAGGCCCCCGAACCGGGCGGTACGCAGGGGGCTGCGCAGTCCGCCGTGACGCTATCGCGATCCGTCCCGCCGTGTCGCCGCGCACCCCTGCCCCCACCGGCCCCGGTCGCCGGTCGTCACCCATGGTAGGCCCATGGGTGCGGACGGTGGGTAGGGGTCTGCGGGGGCCGAAAGCGAGCGACCGGCGGAGGGGTGACGTACCCAACCGTGGGGCGGGCGAATCGTCGAACGGCCGAATCGCCCGACGGTCGGACCATCGGCCCGGCCGGGGACTCAGACGATCGACCCGTCCACGAAGCACCAGCGCCAGGCCTCGCCCGGCTCGAAGGTCCGCATCACCGGGTGCCCCGTGGCGGTGAAGTGCCCCGTCGCGTGCTGCCCCGCCGACGAGTCGCAGCAGCCCACGTGCCCGCAGGTCAGACAGAGCCGCAGCTGGACCGGATGCGTACCTTCCGCCAGGCACTCCGGGCAGGTGTCGGCCAGCGGCGCCGGTTCGGGGCGCGGCATTTCGGCAACGTGCGGGCACTCGCTCATGATGGCCAGGTTACGTTGCGGGACGAGACGGGGACGGGCATGGACGCTCTACAGCTGGTGGCACTCGTGGCGGCGAGTGCGGCGATCGCGGGGGTCGCCCGCAGGACCCCGGTGCCCGCACCGCTGCTCCTGGTCGCCGCCGGTCTCGCCGCCGCCTACGTCCCCGGGGTGCCGGACTACACCCTCGACCCGCACATCGTGCTGCCGCTGATCCTGCCCCCGCTCCTCTACACGGCGGCCGTCGACTCCTCGTACCTCGACCTGCGGGCCAACATCCGGCCCGTCGCGCTGCTCTCCGTCGGGTACGTCCTCTTCGCCACCGTGGCCGTGGGCTGGCTCGCGTACGTCCTCGTGCCCGATCTGCCGCTCACCGCCGCCCTGGTGCTCGGCGCGGTCGTCGCGCCGCCGGACGCGGTCGCCGCCACCGCCATCGCCCGCAAGCTCGGCCTGCCGAACCGGATCACCACGATCCTCCAGGGCGAGTCCCTGGTGAACGACGCCACCGCCATCACCGCGTACAAGGTCGCCCTCGCGGCGGCCGTCGGGGAGGGCCTGAGCTGGGCCGGCGGCCTCGGGGAGTTCGCGCTCGCGGCCCTCGGCGGCATCGGTGTCGGCCTGGTCCTGATGGTCCCCATCCACTGGCTGCGCCGGGGCCTCGGGGACTCCCTCCTGCAGAACACGCTCTCCCTCCTCATCCCCTTCGTCGCCTACGCGGCGGCCGAGGAGGTCCACGCCTCCGGCGTCCTCGCCGTCGTCGTGGTCGGCCTCTTCCTGGGCCACCGGGCCTGGCAGGTCGACTTCGCGACCCGGCTCCAGGAGGAGGCGGTCTGGAAGATGGTCGCCTTCGTCCTGGAGTCCGCCGTCTTCGCCCTGATCGGCCTTCAGCTGCCGTACGTCGTCCGGGAACTCGGGCCGTACGGGATCGGCGAGGCGGCCTGGTACGCGGCCGGGGTGTTCGTCGCGGTGGTCGTGGTCCGGTTCGTCTGGGTCTATCCCGCGACCTTCCTGCCCCGGCTCTCCGCCCGGATCAGGGAACGGGAGCCGGAGGTGGACTGGAGGGCCCCGCTCGTCGTCGGCTGGGCGGGCATGCGCGGGGTGGTCTCGCTGGCCATCGCCTTCTCCATCCCCGTGGTCACCGACGGCGTGGAGTTCCCGGCCCGCAACCTCGTCCTCTTCCTCACCTTCACCACCGTCATCGGGACCCTGGTCGTGCAGGGCCTCACCCTGCCGCCCCTGATCCGCTTCCTGAAGCTCCCCGGAAAGGACCGGTACGCGGAGACCCTGGCCGAGGCGCAGGCCCAGAGCGAGGCCTCGCAGGCCGCCGAGGAGCGCCTCGACGCCCTGCTCGCCGACGAGCGCAACGCCCTGCCGAAGCCCCTCGCCGACCGGCTCCGCACGGTCCTGGAACGACGCCGCAACGCGGTCTGGGAGCGGCTCGGAGCCGTCAACGCGGTCACCGGGGAGACCGCGGACGACACCTACCGGCGCCTGTCGCGCGAGATGATCGACGCCGAGCGCGAGGTCTTCGTGCAGCTGCGTGACGCCCGGCGGATCGACGACGAGATGATGCGGACGCTGCTCCGCCGGCTCGATCTGGAGGAGGCCGCCGCCTACCGCGAGGAGTCCGCGGGCTGAGCTCCGCCCTCCTGCCGGCCCTCGCCCTTCCCCTCGGCCCCGCCCTTCTGCCGGGGGGTGTCCGGGGCGCCCGTGACGACCGCCACGAGCCGGGTGCCCGCCGGGAACGCGCCCTCCTCCGCCAGGGTCGTGAGGCCGAGCAGCATTTTGGCCACATACAGCCGCTCGATGGCGAGTCCGTGCCGCGCCTCGAAGTCGCGTGCGAACGCGTCCAGAACCGGGGACACGCGCGCGTAGCCCCCGCCGTGGAAGCGCTCGTCCAGGCTCCAGTCGCCGCGTGGACCGCCGAACGCCGCCTCCTGGAGGGCGCGTACCTCCGCGCCCAGGAAACCGCCCTTGAGGACCGGGACGCCCAGGGCCCGCTGCCCCGCACCCAGGCCGGCCGCGAGACCCGCCAGGGTGCCGCCCGTGCCGCAGGCGACCGCGACGGTGTCCGCGCGTCCGGCGAGCTCCCGGCCCAGCTCCACGCACCCCTGGACGGCGAGGGCGTTGCTGCCGCCCTCGGGGACCACGTACGCGTCCGCGGGGGCCCGGTCCAGGAGCAGCGCGCGCGTGGCCGGGTCGTTCTTCGCGCGGTACGTGGCCCGGTCCACGAACACGAGCCGCATCCCGTCCGCCGCGCACCGCGCGAGCGAGGGGTTGAGCGGCCGCCCGGCCAGCTCGTCGCCCCGCACGATCCCGACCGTGGGGAAGCCGAGCAGCCGTCCGGCGGCCGCCACCGCGCGCAGGTGGTTGGAGTACGCGCCGCCGAAGGTCAGCACGGGACGGCCGTCCGCCGCCGCCAGGTTGAGCGCGAGCTTGCGCCACTTGTTGCCCGGCAGATCGGGGTGGATCAGGTCCTCGCGCTTGAGCGACAGCGTGAGCCCGCGCCGGGTGAAGCGCTCGTCCTCCACCGGCTCGAGGGGCGAGGGGAGCCGGGGCCGCAGGCGGGCGAGGTCGAACGCGTTCACCAGGTCATTGTCCGTGTGCCGGGCCGTGGTCGGCGCGCACCGTGCGGTCAGCGCAGGAGGTCGGCCACCCGCTCGCGCATCGAGGCCATCGTGAAGCCGCGCGGATCCACCTTCCCCGGCTGCCACTCCCGGTGCCCGATGACCGAGCGCTGCGTCCAGCCGTGCACCCGGCACAGCGCGGCCGCCGCCTTCGCGATGGCCTCCAGCTGGACCTTCGGCCACGGGTCCACGCCGTCGCCGAGGTTCTCGCACTCGAAGCCGTAGAAGTACCGGTTGCCGTCCGTGGTGGCCTCGTCGTCCCGGGGCAGGCCCTGCTCGGCGATGACCGCCCTGAGGACCTCGTCGTCGCCGAGGCCCGCGTGGTTGGCGCGGCCGTAGCCGACGAGGTGGACGGTGCCGTCCTTGGCGATCACGCCGTGGCAGAGGGGGCCCGGCAGGCCCTCGTAGCCGTCGCGGCAGATCCGGACGGTGTTGGCGGTGCCGCGGGTCACGGTGTGATGGATCATCACGCCGTGCACGGGGCCCCAGGGGCCCTTGTGGTTGCGGTTGTGGGTGGACCATTCGCCGACCTGGACGACCGCGAGGCCCGCGTCGCGCAGCGCGTCGAGGAACCTGCTCGCGGACATGGGGGTGGACATGACCGACTCCCTTCGGAGGACGGGTGGGGGCTTCCGGAACACCGGAGTCCGGCGTACCGGAGGTTCCGGAGTACCGGACTCCGCCACTCCGCTGCCATCCGTTCGCACGGTGTGCGAGCCGATCCGGACAGGACCCCACGGGGCGGGTGGGACTCCGCTGTTCGGATGGAAATCACGTGACATGCCCCGAAGATCGTCGAACAGTCCCACTCGAATGTGTAATGGCGCCGACACGTTCCGTGCTGGAAGGCTTCGTCTCGCAACTCAGTCATACGAGAGGGAGTTCCATGTCCGTTGGTTCGGTTGGCGACGAGGTCCGCGTCGCGGAGCAGCAGGCGCCGCAGCAGAGTCTCGGCACCGCGGCCGCGCGGAACCTCGCCACGACCACCAAGTCGGCGCCGCAGATGCAGGAGATCACCTCACGGTGGCTGCTGCGGGCGCTGCCCTGGGTCCAGGTGCAGGGTGGTACCTACCGGGTGAACCGGAGGCTCAGCTACTCCGTGGGGGACGGCCGGGTCACCTTCGTCCAGACCGGGGAGCGCGTCGCGGTCATCCCCGCCGAGCTCGGCGAACTCCCCGTCCTGCGCGGCTACGAGGACGAGGAGGCCCTGACCGAGCTCGCGGCCCGCTGCCGCCAGCGGGAGTACGCGGCGGGTGAGGTCGTCGCCGTCGCCGGCGAGCCGACCGACCGGGTCCATCTCCTCGCGCACGGCCGCATCGAGCAGATCGGCGAGGGGCCGTACGGCGACGAGGCCGTCCTCGGAGTCCTCGCCGACGGCGCGTACTTCGGCGACAACGCCCTCGTCGACCCGGAGGCCACCTGGGAGTGGTCCGCCCGCGCCGCCACCGCCTGCACGGTCCTGGAGCTCACCAGGGACGACGTGCGGAACCTCGCGGAGCGGGCCGGCTCGCTCGCCGCCCACCTCGCGAGCGTGGCCGCCCTGCCCCACCAGCGGACCAACAAGTACGGCGAGGCCGAGATCGACCTCTCCGCGGGCCACGTCGGCGAGGCCGTCGTCCCGCACACGTACGTCGACTACGACGCCTCGCCCCGCGAGTACGAGCTGAGCGTCGCCCAGACCGTGCTGAAGGTGCACAGCCGCGTCGCCGACCTCTACAACCAGCCGATGAACCAGACCGAGCAGCAGTTGCGGCTCACGGTCGAGGCGCTCCGCGAGCGCCAGGAGCACGAGCTGGTCAACAACAAGGAGTTCGGCCTCCTCGCCAACTGCGACTACGAGCAGCGCCTCCAGCCCCACGACGGCGCCCCCAGCCCCGACGACATGGACGAGCTGCTCTCCCGCCGCCGGGGATCCAAGCTCTTCCTCGCCCACCCGCGCGCCATCGCCGCCTTCGGCCGCGAACTCAACAAGCGCGGTCTGGTGCCCGAGACGATCGACATCAACGGCAACCGCATCCCGACCTGGCGCGGTGTGCCGATCTACCCCTGCAACAAGATCCCGGTCTCGGACGCCCGGACCACCTCGATCATCTGCATGCGTACGGGTGAGGCCGACCAGGGCGTGATCGGCCTGCACCAGACCGGCATCCCCGACGAGATCGAGCCGAGCCTCTCCGTCCGCTTCATGGGCATCGACGAGCAGGCGATCATCTCCTACCTGGTCACGGCCTACTACTCGGCGGCGATCCTCGTCCCGGACGCGCTCGGTGTCCTGGAGAACGTCGAGGTCAGCCGCTGGCGTTGAGCCGACGACGCCCGGGGGCGGGGACCGAACCCTCCCGCCCCCGGGCGCTCCCGGCTCGTCGCCGCGCAGCATCGCCACGGAGGAGACGAAGGAAGTGACCGTGACCATTGCCGGCGGGGACGCCGTCACCGACGGTCAGGGGGCCGTGCGCCTCCTGGACCGGACGCGGGCGGCCGTCCATCCCCAACTGCGCTCGACCGTCGAGACCCTGCCCGGTTCGATGCGGCGGGTCGCGATGTACCACTTCGGCTGGGAGCACGCCGACGGCACCCCGGCCACGGAGCAGCCGGGCAAGGCCATCAGGCCCGCCCTGGTCCTGGCGGCGGCCCGCGCGCTCGGCGCCGACGAGGGCCCGGCGGTGAGGGCCGCGGCCGCGGTGGAGCTCGCGCACAACTTCACCCTGCTCCACGACGACATCGTCGACGAGGACGTGACCCGGCGGCACCGGCCCACCGCCTGGACGGTCTTCGGCATCCCGGACGCGCTGATCGCAGGTGACGCGATGAGCGCGCTCGCCCTGCGGATGCTCGCCGAGGATCCGCACCCTGCCTCGGCGGCCGCGTCCGCGCGGCTCGCCGCCTGCGTCATCGAGCTCTGCGCGGGACAGCAGGCGGACTGCGCCTTCGAGCAGCGGGCGCCTCGCGAGGTCTCGCTCGACGAGTGCCTGGCCATGGCCACCGCCAAGACCGGCGCGCTGCTCGGCGCCTCCTGCGCCATCGGCGCGCTCTACGCGGGCGCGGGGGAGGAGGAGGTCGCGGCGATGGACGCGTTCGGCCGGGAGGCGGGTCTCGCCTTCCAGCTGATCGACGACCTCATCGGGATCTGGGGCGACCCGGACCGTACGGGCAAGCCCGCCGGGGCCGATCTGGTCGCGCACAAGAAGTCGCTGCCGGTGGTGGCGGCGCTCGCCTCGGGGACGCCGGCGGGCGACGAACTGGCCGAGCTGTACGCCCGCCCGGTTCTCGACGCCGCGGCGGTGCGTGCGGCCGCGGACGCGGTGGAGCGGGCCGGCGGGCGCGACTGGGCGCAGGACCAGGCGGCCGAGCGGATGGGCCGCGCCGTAGAGCATCTGGCCCAGGCGGTTCCGGACCTGGCGGCGGCGGGGGACATGCTGGCGCTCGCGGAGTTCGTCACGCGGCGCACGCGCTGAGGTCCCTGGGGTTCGTCAGGCCTCGGGGACGATCCGGTCGACCACCGTCCCGATCAGGTCGTCCAGGTCCCGGTCGCCGTGCAGTCCGGGGACCGTGAAGTGGTCGAGCAGCAGCCCGGTGAGGGCGAAGTAGAGCAGCCGGACGGTGTCCGCGTCCCCGGGCATCCCGGCCTCCAGGTGCCCCTGGATGTTCGCGTCCAGATCGCTCCGGAGCACCTTGGTGAGCTGGGTCCGCAGCTCGGGGCGGCGCACCGCTTCGAGACGGAGCTCGAAGAGTCCGAGGTAGCAGGTGCGCTCGGCGGCGAGCCGCTGGGCGACCTGGCGCATGAGCTCGTAGACCAGGGCGCGGCTCGGCGCCGGCAGCATGGCGGTCTCGATGACTCCGGGCTCGGGCGTGAGCCGGACGAAGATCCGGTCGGCGACCTCGGAGAGGACCTGGTCCCGGTCGCGGAAGTAGTTGGACGAGGTGCCCGTGGGGACCCCGGCGCAGGCGTCGACCGCGCGGAAGGTCAGCCCGCGGGCACCTTCGTCCGCCAGGACCTGGATGGCGGCGTCGAGCAGCGCCGTACGTCGTTCGGGGTTTCTCGCCATGTCGTGTTCCTCCTTCTACAAAATAGGGCTTGCACAACCACTACAGATGAAGCACTATAACCGTCGTGGTTGCGATCGCGGCCACGATCCGTAGTGGAAGAGGACCGGTTTGCGCAAGCTCACGTACTTCATCGCCTGCACCATCGACGGCTTCATCGGTGACCCCAAGGGCGATGCCACGTCCATGTACCAGTTCGTGGACGCCGAGTTCCTGGAGTTCCTGACCGGCGAGTACCCGGAGACCGTCTCGGCGCAGGGCCGGGAGATGCTCGGGATCGACGCCGAGAACAAGCGATTCGACACCGTCGTCCAGGGGCTGGGCTCGTACCGCATCGCCTTGGACATGGGCGTCACCAGCCCGTACGCCCACCTGCGGGAAGTCGTCGCCACCCGCTCGCTCACCGAGTCGCCCGACGCGAACGTCGAGCTGATCGCCGACGACCTCGTCGGCCGCATCCGCGAGCTCAAGGCCGAGGACAGCCCCCTGGACGTCTGGCTCTGCGGCGGCTCCACGATCGCCGGCGAGCTCATCGAGGAGATCGACGAGCTGATCATCAAGACCTACCCGCAGGTGTACGGCTCCGGCATGCCGATGTTCGGCGCCGACTTCGAGCCCCGCGACTTCGAGCTGAAGGACCTGCGCGTCTTCGGCAACGGCGCGTTCGTCCGTACGTACACCAGGAAGCGGTAGACGGCAGAAGGCGCTCCCGTGCGAGCCGTCCTACCCTGGTTGCATGGGTGACGAGGCGCCTCACACGACGCGGGACCCCAGCGCCGGGCACGACTGCTCGGCCTGTGGGCAGCCGCGAGCGACGACGGCCACCCGGCACAAGGTCCTCGGGGCCTGGGTGCCGGAGTGGGAAGTGCAACCCTGCCGCAACCCGGACTGCAGGCTCTACGAGGGTCTGGAGGCGGACCTGGGCGAGAGCGTGCGCACGGCTGCCGACGTGGTCGCGGGCACCCGCCCCGTCGCGGGTGCGGAAGCCGCGAGCACGCACGTGACCGGCAAGAACGGCGAGATCGGGAGAAGTCAGGCCACGGGGTGACCGGACGCGCGCCGGAGCCGGTCCTACGGTTACAGTCCGCGCATGTCATCGGAGTCGACGGAAGTCTGGACCGGCTGGTACCGGGACCGCAGCGGCGCGGAAGCGATCGTCATCACGGCCGACGGGCGGCATGTCGCCACCCGGATCAGGGGGATCGAGTACACGGGCGAGGGTTTCGCCGCGCTCAGCGCGGCGGAGGGCGGGCAGGCCCTCACTGCCTGCGTCCTGGAGTGGGACCTGCCGCTCCCCGTCGTCACGGACGGCGCCTCCCAGCAGGCCACGCTGGCCTGCCTGCTGACCCTCGGTGAGCGCGCGGACCTCAGCCTGACGCTGCACTACGGCGGCGCCGCCTTCGAAGCGTGCGTCGCCGGGGGTGACTTCGACGGGGCCCTCGAACGGGTCAGGCGCCAGCTGCCGCCCGGCGCGGACTTCGGCCGCCGACTGCTCCAGGCGGCCTGAGGGCTGCTTCTGGCCGTCTGAAGGCGGCTTCAGACGGCTTTCAGGCGTCCTCAGGGCCGCTTCGGGCGGTCTGAGGGCCGCTCCGGCGGCGGCCCCGTGAGCACGCGTACCGGAACGGAGAACGAGGACGGCGGCGCCCCGGGGAGGGGGC
>NZ_JBHTSA010000118.1:0-23531 GCF_042795405.1 Streptomyces sp. NPDC056480
CCGCCAGGGGGTGCCGCCCTCGGGCGCGTTCAGCGATGAACCACCGATCCCGGAGGATCAGAAGTCCATGTCACCGCCCGGCATGCCGCCGCCGGCCGGCGCGGACGCCTTCTCCGGCTTGTCGGCGATGACGGCCTCGGTGGTGAGGAACAGCGCGGCGATCGACGCGGCGTTCTGCAGCGCGGAGCGCGTGACCTTCGCCGGGTCGATGATGCCCTCGGCGATGAGGTCGACGTACTCGTTGGTCGCGGCGTTCAGGCCGTGGCCGACGGGCAGGTTGCGGACCTTCTCCGCCACGACGCCGCCCTCGAGGCCGGCGTTGACCGCGATCTGCTTCAGCGGGGCCTCGAGGGCCAGCTTCACGATGTTCGCGCCCGTGGCCTCGTCACCCGCGAGGTCGGCCTCGAGCTTCTCGAAGACCGAGGAGGCCTGGAGCAGGGCCACGCCGCCGCCGGCGACGATGCCCTCCTCGACGGCCGCCTTCGCGTTGCGAACGGCGTCCTCGATGCGGTGCTTGCGCTCCTTGAGCTCGACCTCGGTCGCGGCACCGGCCTTGATGACCGCAACACCGCCGGCGAGCTTCGCCAGGCGCTCCTGCAGCTTCTCGCGGTCGTAGTCCGAGTCGCTGTTCTCGATCTCGGCGCGGATCTGGTTCACGCGACCGGCGACCTGCTCGCTGTCACCGGCACCGTCGACGATGGTGGTCTCGTCCTTGGTGATGACGACCTTGCGGGCGCGGCCCAGCAGGTCGAGGCCCGCGTTCTCCAGCTTCAGGCCGACCTCCTCGGAGATGACCGTGCCGCCGGTGAGGATGGCGATGTCGTTCAGCATCGCCTTGCGACGGTCGCCGAAGCCCGGGGCCTTGACCGCGACGGACTTGAAGGTGCCGCGGATCTTGTTGACGACCAGGGTCGACAGGGCCTCGCCCTCGACGTCCTCGGCGATGATCAGCAGGGGCTTGCCCGACTGCATGACCTTCTCCAGGAGCGGGAGCAGGTCCTTCACCGAAGAGATCTTGGAGTTGACGATCAGGAGGTACGGGTCGTCGAGCGACGACTCCATGCGCTCCATGTCGGTGGCGAAGTACGCCGAGATGTAGCCCTTGTCGAAGCGCATGCCCTCGGTGAGCTCCAGCTCCAGACCGAAGGTCTGGGACTCCTCGACGGTGATGACGCCTTCCTTGCCGACCTTGTCCATCGCCTCGGCGATGAGCTCGCCGATCTGGGTGTCGGCGGCGGAGATGGAGGCCGTGGAAGCGATCTGCTCCTTGGTCTCGACATCCTTCGCCTGCTCGAGCAGGGCGCCGGAGACGGCCTCGACGGCCTTCTCGATACCGCGCTTGAGGGCCATCGGGTTGGCACCGGCGGCCACGTTGCGCAGGCCCTCGCGGACGAGCGCCTGGGCGAGAACGGTGGCGGTGGTCGTACCGTCGCCGGCGACGTCGTCCGTCTTCTTGGCGACTTCCTTGACCAGCTCGGCGCCGATCTTCTCGTACGGGTCCTCGAGCTCGATCTCCTTGGCGATGGAGACACCATCGTTGGTGATCGTGGGGGCGCCCCACTTCTTCTCGAGGACGACGTTGCGACCCTTGGGGCCGAGGGTGACCTTGACGGCGTCAGCGAGCTGGTTCATGCCGCGCTCGAGACCGCGCCGGGCCTCCTCGTCGAACGCGATGATCTTGGCCATGTGAAGTGGTCCTCCCGGACATGGGGTGGATAACGCTCCAGGACCGCGCCGACGCCCGCGACGGACGGCCTCCGCAGCTCCGCGTGGTTCCTTGCCCCACCCGGCCGGCGGCCTCGTCTGCCCGATCCTCGTAGCACTCTCACCTTCCGAGTGCTAACGCCAATGATTAGCACTCGCCCTATGAGAGTGCAAGCGACTCTCGAGTTTCGGGAGGTGGACGGGGGGGCGTGCGGGGGCGCGGGGAACGCGCGAGGGGTCCGCATCCCCTCAGGGATGCGGACCCCTCGACGGCGTTGCGTCGGTGGCCGATCGCGCCGCGCTCAGACGGCGAGCTTGACCATGTCCGCCTGCGGACCCTTCTGGCCCTGCGAGATCTCGAACTCGACTCGCTGTCCCTCTTCGAGGCTGCGGTAGCCATCCATCTGGATCGCGCTGTAGTGGACGAAAACATCCGCACCACCGTCGACCGCGATGAAGCCGTAGCCCTTCTCCGCGTTGAACCACTTGACGGTGCCCTGAGCCATGCCTAACTCCCCTATTACTGGCCCTTGCGCGGGACCCGCACTTCGCGGAACCCGGGTCAGACCCTGCGCCGGAACGCGTCGACCGCGGCTGAATGTATCTGCCCAACTGCCCTCTGCAACAGGTCAATCGAGCGAGAATTCTGGGCGCCATGGAAAGGCGAATTGGGGAGATTCCCTTGGATGACCGGGCAAGTCGGGCCCGGCAAAGCGCGCAGAAGGTACACAACGCGCACACACTTTGGCTGCTTCTTGTCGTGCGGGGACGCATTCTCATATGCGTCTGGCATGAGCAGCGGAGGGGACTTCCCCAACTCTACCGCGCTCAACCATGCAGAATTGCCCCTTCCGCTTTATGGCGCGGAAGGGGCAATTAAGAAAGACGGGGACAACCGGTGGACCCGCGAAGGCTCAGCGGCCTCCGGCACTGTGCTCGACGGTCAGCCTCGGGCACTGTGCTCGATGGTCAGCCTCCGGCACTGTGCTGGAGGCTCAGCCTCCGGCACTGTGCTCGACGGTCAGCCTCCGGCGACGGCCGGGATGATCGAGACGCCGGCGCCGGCCGGGGTGGCCGTCTCCAGGCCCTGCTCGAAGCGCACGTCGTCGTCGTTCACGTAGACGTTGACGAAGCGGCGCAGCTTGCCCTGGTCGTCCAGGACGCGGGCGGCGATGCCCGTGTGGTTCTTCTCCAGGTCCGCGATGACCTCGGCGAGGGTCGTGCCCTCGGCCTGGACCTCGGACTGCCCGCCCGTGTAGGTGCGGAGGATGGTGGGGATGCGGACGTTCACGGCCATGTCTTCGTAACCTTTCAGAGGGCCAGGCCGGCGTCGCGGAACGCGTCCAGGCTCGGGCGGATGGTGACGGTCGCCTGAGAGGTGTCGGCCACCGCGTCCAGGGTCTTGAGTCCGTCGCCGGTGTTGAGGACGACGGTGGTGAGGTTCGGGTCGATCAGCCCGTTCTCGACGAGCTTCTTCGTGACGCCGACGGTCACGCCGCCCGCGGTCTCGGCGAAGATGCCCTCGGTCTGCGCGAGGAGCTTGATCGCGTCCACGACCTGCTCGTCGTTCACGTCCTCCACGGCGCCGCCGGTGCGGCGGGCGATGTCGAGGACGTACGGGCCGTCGGCCGGGTTGCCGATCGCGAGCGACTTGGCGATCGTGTTCGGCTTCTGGGGCCGTACGACGTCGTGGCCGGCCTTGAAGGCCACCGACACCGGGGAGCAGCCCTCGGCCTGCGCGCCGAAGATCTTGTACGGCTTGTCCTCGACGAGGCCCAGCTTGATGAGCTCCTGGAGACCCTTGTCGATCTTCGTGAGCTGGGAGCCGGAGGCGATCGGGATGACGAGCTGGTCGGGGATGACCCAGCCGAGCTGCTCGCAGATCTCGTACGCCAGCGTCTTGGAGCCCTCGCCGTAGTAGGGGCGGAGGTTGACGTTGACGAAGCCCCAGCCCTCGCCCAGCGGGTCGCCGATGAGCTCGGAGCAGAAGCGGTTGACGTCGTCGTAGTTGCCCTCGATGGCGACGAGGTCACCGCCGTAGACACCGGCCATGACGACCTTGCCCTGCTCCAGGTCGTGCGGGATGAACACGCAGGAGCGGAAGCCGGCGCGGGCGGCGGCGGCGCCGACGGCGCCGGCCAGGTTGCCGGTGGAGGAGCAGGAGAGGGTGGTGAAGCCGAAGGCGCGGGCGGCCTCGATGGCCTGGGCGACGACCCGGTCCTTGAAGGAGTGGGTCGGGTTGCCGGAGTCGTCCTTGACGAAGAGCCTGCCGGGGGCGACGCCGATCTCGCGGGCGAGGTTGTCGGCCTGGACGAGCTTGGTCCAGCCCGGGTTCAGGTTGGGCTTGTCGGCGACGTCGGCGGGGACGGGCAGCAGCGGGGCGTAGCGCCAGATGTTGGCGGGGCCGGCCTCGATCTGCTTGCGCAGTGCCTCGGGGTCACCGGTGGGGAGGTCGTACGCGACTTCGAGCGGTCCGAAACAGAGCTCGCAGGCGAAGATCGGGCCGAGCGGGAAGACTTCACCGCATTCGCGACAGGAGAGTCCGGACGCGGGTCCGAGGTCGACCGAAGTGGCGGGGGTAGCAGTCTGTACAGCCATGGAGGCGAGGCCCTTTCTCCTCATCTTTCCCATGACGAATTTTTCGCCATGAGACGGATTTGGCACCTTCCCTAGCCGGGAGCCTCGCTGGAGGACGAGTAACCGACTGGAGGGTTGCCGGGGCTTCAACGGGCCGTTTCCCTCTGCCCCTCTGGATGAGCGGTATTCGATTGTGAAGCGCGGTGAACTTTCGTTCCTGCGCTCCGGCGCGGGCGGCACCCCGACGTGCATCGGGCATCCGCGTTGTTCAAGACTGTAACCGAAGGCCCGGACGCTTGGACCGGCCGTCCGAACCGCGAGATGGAGATCACGTGCTGGAAGAGGTGGAGCGCTGGCTGGACCGGCGGTCCTGGTCCGTGGCGGACCGGCCGCTGGAGCGGATCCTCGCCGCGAAGCGGAACACGAAGGTCAGCGTCGTCCTGCCGGCGCTGAACGAGGAGGCGACGGTGGGTGACATCGTCACCGTGATCCGGCGCGAGCTCATGTCGGAGGCGGTGCCGCTCGTCGACGAGCTGGTGGTGATCGACTCGGGCTCCACGGACCGTACGGCGGAGGTGGCGGCGGCGGCCGGGGCCCGCGTGGTCGCGCGGGACGCGATACTCCCCCGGATACCGGCCGTGCCGGGCAAGGGCGAGGTCCTGTGGCGGTCGCTGATGGTGACCACCGGGGACGTCGTGTGCTTCATCGACGCGGACCTGCGGGACTTCTCGGCGGACTTCGTGTCGGGGATCGTGGGCCCGCTGCTCACCGACCCGGACGTGGACTTCGTGAAGGCGATGTACGACCGCCCGTTCGGGGACACTCCCGGTCAGGGGGGTCGGGTGACGGAGCTCGTGGCCCGCCCGCTCCTGAATCTGCACTGGCCGCAGCTGGCCGGTTTCGTACAGCCGCTGGGCGGCGAGTACGCGGCGCGCCGGTCCCTCCTCGAACGGCTGCCCTTCCCGGTCGGTTACGGGGTGGAGCTCGGCCTGCTCGTGGACGCGCTGCACACGGTGGGCCTCGACGCGCTCGCGCAGGTGGACGTGGGGGTGCGCAAGCACCGGCACCAGGACGGGCTGGCGCTGGGCCGGATGGCGGCGGCGATCTACCGGACGGCGCAGCTGCGGCTCTCGCGGGGGCATCTGGTGCGGCCCCGGCTGACGCAGTTCGAGCGGGGCGAGAAGGGCTTCGAGCCGCGGACGTACGCGGTGGACACGGAGGAGCGGCCGCCGATGGCGGAGATCGTGGAGTACGCGCGGCGCCGCGTGGCCTGACCGCGCGGCCCGACCGCGTGGCCTGACCGCGTGGCGTAACGCCCGATGATGATCTGTTTTGCCTACATTGCCCTTTTATGCGCTTCAGACAACATCACCTGGGCAGGGTGCTCGCGGCCGTCGTGGCCGTCGGACTGACGGCGGGCTCGCTGGCGTTCACCGCGGCGGGGCCGGCCTCGGCGGACGTGGTCGAGCCGTTCGGCAAGCGGTACGACGCATCGCTGTACGGCGACTTCACGACCGTCGGCAACACGGTCATGGGCTGTCCGACCGCCCCCGCCGACCTGGCCGCCCGCTGCGCCACCGCGGCGAGCGGCCAGGGCCCGGACGACAACAACACCTTCGTGATGCGGCGGATCGACGCCGGCGCCCTGGGGAGCGGCTACGGCTCCAGCACCGGCCGTGTGCGGATCCCGGCGGGCGCGGAGGTGGCGTACGCCCGGCTCTTCTGGGGCGGCAACGACGGCACGTACACGGGGCCGAACGGGGCGCGGCTGAAGCGCTGCGACATCTCCGGCGCCGATGTCGAGCGCTCGCCCGGCGACCCCACGACGACCGCCCCGGTGATGAGGGTCGGCACGGGCGCCCCGGCCCCGGTCTCGATCGACAGCATGGTCGCCGACCCGGCCGACACCGACGGCCCGCACTACTACACGGGCGAGTCGGACGTGACGGCCGCCTTCGCGGGCACCTCGGGGACGGACGCGCAGGTGGCCGTCGGCAACATCTGGGCGCCCGACGGGAAGGGCTGCGTGGCGGGCTGGTCGCTGACCGTCGTCCACAGGTTCCCGGGCCCCGACCCGGTCCGCGCGCCCGAGCGGCGGAACGTGTACGTGTACGGCGGGCACGTCCTCCAGCGCCCATCCTCCCCCGCGACCACCGTCACCGTGGACGGCTTCCGCCGGAGCGGCGGCACGGCGCGGGCCGGCGTCACCGCGTACGAGGGCGACCGGAACACCGCGGGCGACACCTTCCTCGTCGACGGCAGGAACGTCACCGGGGCCCGCACGGGCGACACCGACAACTTCTTCGTCGGCGAGGACGACGGTGCCGTCGCCCCCGACCCGGTCGACAACCTGAGCGTCGACGCGAAGGCCTTCGACATCCCCGACGGCGCCGTCCCGCAGGGGGCCACCTCGGCCGATCTGACCTTCTCGACGCGGGGCGACGCCTACGTGGCCTCCGCGCTGGCCTTCTCCGTCCCGGTCCCCGACCTGGAGATCACCCGGACGGCGAGCCCGCGCACGGTGAAGCCGGGCGACACGCTCACGTACACGATCACCGCGAAGAACGTCGGCGCGCTCGACCACCCGAACGCCAGGTTCGGCGACGACCTGACCGGGACCCTCGACGACGCCGACTACCGGGGCGACGTGCGGACGGACCTGGGCACGGTGACGTACAAGGCGTCGAGGATCGGGTACGAGGGGACCATCCCCGCCGGGAGGACGGCGACCGTCACCTACTCGGTGAAGATCAAGAACCCGCCGACCGGTGACGGACGGCTCCGCACCCGCGTGGAGGTCGAGACCCCCCGCTCCAACTGCGGAGCAGGCAGCGAGGACCCGGCCTGCGAAACGGCCCCGAGGCTCGAGAAGCCGAAGCCGGCCCCCAGGCCGACGCCGACCGCGGCCGATCCGACCCCGACGCCGGTGGACCCCACGCCCACCCCCGCGGATCCGACACGGGCCCCGGTCGAACCCCCGCCGACCCCCACCCCCGCCGAGCCCACCCCCGCACCCCCGGCCCCGGGACCGGGGCCGCACGGGAACGGCGGCGGCTCGATGGCCGAGACCGGCGGCAACGGCGAGCGGCTGTGGCTGCTGGGCGCCCTGGGCCTCGCTCTCGCGGCGACCGGCCTGGTCGCGAAGGCGGCGATGCGCGGCCGGCGCGAGAACTGACGGCCGTCCGGAGGTCCGGCCACCCTCCGTGGCCGGATCCACCCGTCTCGTATACGTACGTTTGAGCGTTTACCGGACGGGCTAGGTTCGCCCCATGGCATCTGTGCTCGTGGCATCCAACCGGGGACCCGTCTCGTACGTGCGCGGCGAGGACGGTGAGCTCGACGCCCGCAGGGGCGGCGGCGGCCTGGTGTCCGGGCTGAGCGCCGTCTCCTCGCAGGACAGCCTGTGGGTCTGCGCGGCGCTCGGCGAGGGCGACCGGGAGGCCGTCCGGCGCGGCATCGGCGAGCCGGGCGTCCGGATGCTGGACATCGACCCGGAGGTGTACGCCGACGCGTACAACGGCATCGCGAACTCGGTGCTGTGGTTCCTCCACCACCACCTGTACGACACCCCCCGCGAGCCCGTCTTCGACGCGGCGTTCCGCCGCCGCTGGGAGTCGTACCGCGCCTACAACCGCGCCTTCGCGGAGGCCCTGGCCGCCGAGGCGGACGACGGCGCTGCGGTCCTTGTGCAGGACTACCATCTGGCGCTCGTCCCCGGAATGCTGCGGGAGCTCCGTCCCGACCTGCGGATCGGGCACTTCACCCACACGCCGTGGGTGTCCTCCGAGTACCTGCGCATGGTGCCGGACGACATCGTCGAGGAGCTCCTGTGGGGCATGCTCGGCGCCGACGAGCTGGGCTTCCACACCTGGGGATGGGCGTCGTCGTTCATCGGCTGCTGCTCCCAGCGCGAGGACTCCACCGGAACGGCCCAGGGCGTCTGGCCGAGCGGCGACCCCTGGTACGGGGTGAAGTGGCGCCGCCACGGCGCCGGCAAGGGCCGCACCCGGGTCCGGGCCCACCCCCTGGGCGTCGACGGCGACGAGCTGCGGGCCCTGGCCCACCGCCCCCAGGTGGACGAGGCCCTCGCCCGGCTCCGTGCCGAGGTGGGCGAGCGCAGGACCATCGTCCGCGTCGACCGCACGGAGCTGTCGAAGAACATCCTGCGCGGGCTCCTCGCCTACCGGGAGCTGCTCACCGTCCATCCGGAGTGGCGCGACCGGGTGGTCCACCTGGCCTCGGCGTACCCCTCCCGGCAGGACCTGGAGTCGTACCGCTCGTACACGGCCTCGGTGACGGAACTGGCCGCCGAGATCAACGCGGAGTTCGGCACGGCGGACTGGCAGCCGGTGATCGTGTCCGTGGAGGACGACTTCACCCGCTCCCTCGCCGCGTACCGCCTCGCGGACGTGGCCCTGGTCAACCCGGTGCGCGACGGCATGAACCTGGTCGCGAAGGAGATACCGGTGGTCTCGGACGCGGGCTGCGTGCTCGTCCTGTCGACGGGCGCGGGCGCGTACAAGGAGCTGCGCGAGGACGTCCTCGCGGTGAACCCCTTCGACGTCTCGGAGACCGCCGACGCCCTCCACACGGCCCTGACGATGCCCCTGTCCGAACGCGCCGACCGTACGAAGCGCCTCGCGGCGACGGCGACGGCCCTGCCGCCGCAGCGCTGGTTCCTGAACCAGCTCGACGCGCTGCGGGAGGAGAGCTAGGAGGCGGCCCGCTCCGGGGACGCGGCCCGATCCGGGGATACGGCCCGGTCCGGGGACACGGCCCGCTCCCGGGAGGCGGCCCGATCCCGCCCCCACAGCGCCAGGGGGTCGAGGGCCTCGTTGAGACGGACGCCGTCCTTCGTGAGGCTGTACTCGACACGGGGCGGGACCTCCTCGTAGGAGGCGCGGTCCACGATGCCGTCCGCCTCGAGCTCCCGCAGATGGGAGGCGAGGACCTTCTCCGTGATGCCCGGGACGAGCCGGCGCAGCTCGCCGAAGCGGCAGTGCGGCCTCTGGTCCAGCGCCCACAGGATGAGCACCTTCCACTTGCCGCCGATGACCTCCATCGCGGCGTCGATCCCGCAGACGTGGCCGTCCTCGACTCCGGGCCGGTTCAGCGTCGCCATGTGCCCCACCCTTCTGACCTGTTCGCTCACCTCAGGGTAACCACCCACTTCCAAGTGGGTACTTGAGCAGGTCAGAGCCCCGGAGCAGCCTTGTGGGCATGACAGCGAACACACATCGGAAGACCCCCGTCACCCTCCTCGGCCTCGGTGCGATGGGCACCGCCCTGGCCCGCACCTGGCTCGCCGCCGGACATCCGCTCACCGTCTGGAACCGCACCCCGGCCCGCGCCGAGGCGCTCGCCGCCGAGGGTGCGAAGGTCGCGGACAGCGTCGCCGAGGCGGTCGCGGCGAGCACCCTCGTCGTCGTCTGCCTCCTCGACGACGCCTCGGTGGGGACGGCCCTGGACGGCGCCGATCTGACCGGCAGGGACCTGGTCAACCTGACCACCACGACCCCCGCCCAGGCCCGGGCCCGCGCCGCGTGGGCCGAGGAGCGCGGCGCCCGCTACCTGGACGGCGGCATCATGGCCGTCCCCCCGATGGTCGGGATCCCGGAGGCCGGGGGCTACGTCTTCTACAGCGGCTCGCGGGAGCTGTTCGAGCTCCACCGGGAGTCCCTCGCCGTGCCGGTCGGCACCGCCTACGTCGGCGAGGACGCGGGCTTCGCGGCCCTGCACGACGTGGCCCTGCTGAGCGCGATGTACGGGATGTTCGCGGGGGCCTCGCACGCCTTCGCCCTGATCCGCGGGGAGGACATCGACCCGGTCGCGTTCGCGCCGCTGCTCGGGGACTGGGTCAGGGCGATGGTCGGCCCGATGGTCGACGGAACCGCTCGCGGGCTGGCGAGCGGCGCGTACGACGACTCCGAATCCAACCTGGCGATGCAGGTGGCCGGCACCCCGACCTTCCTGACCACCGCCGAGGAGCAGGGCGTCAGCCCGGAGCTGATCCGGCCCTACTTCGAGCTGATGCGCCGCGGGCTCGCCGCGAGCGGCGCCGGGGAGGGGACGACCAGCCTGGTGGACCTGCTCGTACGCAAGGGCTGACGGGACCGGAACCGGCTCAGCCCTCCCGTACCGCCGCCGCCAGTGCCCCCAGGAACTCCACCACCCCCGGCGGGCCGGGCACCGCCAGGTCCCCGCGGTCGGCCAGCTCCGGGACCTCTGTAGAGCCGCTGCAGACCAGCAGGCCCGGGGTCCCGTCGGAGCGGAGCTTCTCGACGGCGGCGAAGGCGGGCAGATCGCCCAGGTCGTCGCCCGCGTAGAGCACGGACCCGGCGCCCACCTCCCGTACGTACTCCGCGAGCGCGACGCCCTTGTCCATGCCCGGCGGCCGCAGCTCCAGGACCATGCGGCCGGGTTCCAGGACGAGGCCGTGATGGGTGGCGAGGTCGCTCAGCGGGCCCTTGAGGGCCTCGAAGGCGCCCTCCGGGTCGAGGGCGCGGCGGGTGTGCACGGCGACCGCGCGGCCCTTCTCCTCGATCCAGACGCCCGGCCAGGCGCCTGCCCGGTCGAGGAAGCCGGGGAGCTCGGCGCGGACGGAGGCGACGCCCGGGTGGGGCGCGGCGGCCCGGACGGTGCCGGTGACGGCGTCCCAGCGTTCGGCGCCGTAGTGGCCGAGGACGACGAGGTGCTCCAGGCCGGGGACGCCGGCGAAGCCGCCGTACCGGACGGCGACCCCGGCGGGGCGGCCGGTCACGACGGCGACGGAGGCGACCTCGGGGGCGAGGGCGGCGAGCGCCTCGACGGCGCCGGGGTGGGCGCGGGCCCGTTCGGGGTCGGGGACGATCTCGGCGAGGGTGCCGTCGAAGTCGAGGGCGACGACGGCCTTCGCGGGCCGCGCGAGCAGCGCGGCCAGACCGTCGCGGCCGGCGGATGTGGTCGGGTGCGGGAGGCTGACCATGCTCCCGACCCTACCCACGCACGCCGCCCCCGTCAGGGCCACGAACAAGACGGCGCCCGGTAACCGGTTGGTACGGGCTTCACGGAGGCGCGACATCGCCCCCGTCCCGCCTTCGACGACGACCCGCCTCGGCGGAGCGACCGCCGGAAGCCTCCGGTGCCCGCCCGAAGGGTCCGGCGCACGCCCGAAGGGTCCGGCGCACGTCCGAAGCGACCCGGCCTCGGCCTCATCCGGCGTCGGCCCGATCCAGCCTCGGCCCCATCCCGCCCGGGTGGAGCCTGAGCCCTACCGCCTCTTCTGCTTCTCCTCCCGCACCCGCCGCAGCCGGTTCACCGTCACCGGGTCGTGGGCGAGGGCCCTGGGGTCGTCCAGGAGGGCGTTGAGCAGCTGGTAGTAGCGGGTCGGGGAGAGTCCGAGGGTCTCGCGGACCGCGCGCTCCTTGGCGCCCGGGCCCGGCCAGGAGCGGCGCTCGACGGCGAGGAGGGCCTGCTCGCGCTCACCGAGCCCGCCCTCGTCGCCGCTGTCCGCCGCTGCCCGCTCCTCGGTCATACGACCAACCTATTACCCGGCGCTCCTCGACGCCGTGGCCGCCCGGTCGCGCGAACTCCTACTCGGCGCTCTCCGCCGCCGTCGCCGCCCGTCCGATCGCCCCGAGGACCTCGGCGGGGACCCCGGCGGGGGCGACGGCCTTGCCGATGTTCTGCTTGACGTTCTCGCTGACCTTGGCCCAGGACGTCTTGCCGACCGGCGGGAGCTGGCTCTCCGGGAGCGTCTTGAGGAAGACGCGCAGGTTGGCGTGCTCGGGCTCGGTCTCCATGCGGGTGGAGGCGGTGACGGTGACCGGCAGGAGGTCGTTGTCGCCCGCGAACTTCAGGACGTTCTCGTCGGTGAAGACGAAGTTGAGGAAGTCCCCGATCTCCTTGCGGTGACCGTTCTGCTTGAAGCCCATGATCCAGTCGGCCACGCCCATGGCGGCCTCGGCCTGGCCGTCGGCGCCGGGGAGCGGGACCTGACCCACCTGGACGCCCTTCTTGGCGGCTTCCTTGAGCAGCGAGGGGTGGCCGTTGAGCATGCCGACCTCGCCGTTCGCGAAGGCGGCGAAGGCGGCCTTGCGGTTGAGCTTGCCGGGGGCGACGGGCCCGGTGAGGCCCTTGCCGACCAGGTTCTTCTTGAGCCAGTCGAAGGTCTTGATGTTGGCGTCGGAGTCGACCGCGTAGTGGTCGGTGCCGTCGGTCCAGCCACCGCCGCCGCTGAGCATCCACATCAGGGCCTCGGCCTGGGCCTCCTCGGGACCGAGGGGCAGCGCGAAGGGGGTGCGGACACCGTTGTCCTTCAGCTTCTCGGCGGCCCCGGCGAGCTCGTCCCAGGTGGTCGGGGCCTTGACGCCGGCCTCGTCGAAGAGGGCCTTGTTGTAGAACAGCGGCCGGGTGGAGGCGACGAACGGCAGCCCGTACTGGGTCCGCTTGTGCTCCCCCGCGTCGACGAGCGGCGCGAGGAAGTTGGACTGGACGGGTATGGAGAGCAGCTCGTCGGCGGCGTAGAGCTGGCCGGCGGCCGCGTAGTCGGCGTAGGCGCCGATCTGCGCGATGTCGGGGGCCTTGTCGGCCTTGACCATCTCGGCGACCTTGCGGTCGACGTCGTCCCAGGACTCGACCTGCACCTCGACCTTGACGCCGGGGTGGCCGGCCTCGAAGGCGGAGACGAGGTCGGCCCAGTACTTCTTGGTGGTGTCGCCGCCGGTGAGGTCGTAGTCGGCCGCGACCAGTCTCAGGGTCACGTCGCCGGAGTCGCCTCCGAGCGAGCCACAGCCGGAGACCGTGGCGGTCAGTCCGAGTGCGGCGACGGCCGCGGTCAATCCAAGGAATCGTCGCCGCTCCACGGCTTCATCCACCTTTTGCTCGTCGTTGAGCTGCATCGAGCCGCACGTTTGCTCTGCGCAGGGCCGTAAGTCTCTCGCGTGCGCGGGTATGAGGTCTACACCACTCGGGTATCACTTCCGCAACGCCACCGGGACGATGGGCCCCATGACGGGACCCGAATTTGTATCCGTACACAACAATCCTCGGCAGTGGACTAGACCTTTTGGGCCCCCGAGGGCCAAACTGTCACCCGTGAGACACGTCATCGCCCTGGATGTGGGCGGCACCGGCATGAAGGCCGCCCTCGTCGGGGCGGACGGCACCCTGCTCCACGAGGCCCGCCGCGCCACCGGACGCGACCGCGGCCCCGAGGCCGTCGTGGAGACCATCCTCGGCTTCGCCGCCGAGCTCCGCGCCCTCGGCCAGGAGCGGTACGGCGAGCCCGCGGCGGCCGCCGGAGTCGCCGTCCCCGGCATCGTCGACGCGGAGAACGGCATCGCCGTCTACGCCGCCAACCTCGGCTGGCACGACGTTCCCATGCGCGAACTCCTCAGCGGCAGACTCGACGGCATCCCCGTCGCCCTCGGCCACGACGTCCGCACCGGCGGCCTCGCCGAAGGCCGCATCGGCGCGGGCAACGGCGCCGACCGCTTCCTCTTCGTGCCCCTCGGCACCGGCATCGCCGGCGCCATCGGCATCGGCGACCGCATCGAGGCCGGCGCCCACGGCTACGCCGGCGAGATCGGCCACATCGTCGTCCGCCCCGGCGGCACCGTCTGCGGCTGCGGCCAGCGCGGCTGCCTCGAGCGGTACGCCTCCGCCTCCGCCGTCTCCCAGGCCTGGGCCGAGGCGAGCGGCGACCCGAAGGCCGACGCCGCCGACTGCGCCAAGGCCGTCGAGTCCGGCGACGCCGCCGCCCTCCGGATCTGGCAGGACGCCGTCGACGCCCTCGCGGACGGCCTGGTCACGGCCCTCACCCTGCTGGACCCCCGCACGCTCATCATCGGTGGCGGACTCGCCGAGGCCGGGGAAACCTTGTTCACACCACTTCGGGCCGCGGTGGAGGAGCGAGTCACGTTCCAGAAGCTGCCCGCCATCGTCCCGGCGGCCCTCGGGGACACCGCCGGATGCCTGGGCGCGGGCCTCCTCGCCTGGGACCTGCTCGCCGACCGGCGCCCCCAGCGCCCCACCGACTCGGAGGTTTCCGCCTGATGGCCGATCACCAGGTTCTCGCCGGCGCACACGTCGTGCTGCCCACCGGAATCGTCGAGAACGGACGCGTGATCGTCGAAGGCGACCGCATCGTCGGAAGCACCGCGGAGAACACCCCGGCCCTCGACCTGACCGGCCACTGGCTCGTCCCCGGCTTCGTCGACATGCACAACCACGGCGGCGGCGGCGCGTCCTTCACCTCCGGCAGCGTCGACGAGGTCCTCAAGGGCGTCCACACCCACCGGCTGCACGGCACGACCACCGTCGTCGCCTCCTTCGTCACCGGCGAGATGGACTTCCTCACCCAGCGGGCCGGGCTGCTCTCCGAGCTCGCCGAACAGGGCGAGATCGCCGGCCTCCACTTCGAGGGCCCCTTCATCTCCCCCTGCCGCAAGGGCGCCCACGACGAGACGCTGCTCCGCGACCCCGACCCGGCCGACGTCCGCAAGCTGATCGACGCCGCCCGCGGCCAGGCCAAGATGGTCACCCTCGCCACCGAACTGCCCGGCGGCATCGACTCCGTACGCCTGCTCGCCGAGCACGGCGTGATCGCCGCCATCGGCCACACCGACGCCAGCTACGAGCAGACCGTCGAGGCCATCGACGCCGGCGCCACCGTCGCCACCCACCTCTACAACGCGATGCCCGCCCTCGGCCACCGCGCGCCCGGCCCCATCGCCGCCCTCCTGGAGGACGAGCGGATCACCGTCGAGCTCATCAACGACGGCACCCACCTCCACCCCGCCGCCCTGGAGCTCGCCTTCCACCACGCGGGCCCCGAGCGCGTCGCCCTCATCACCGACGCCATGGACGCCGCCGGCTTCGGCGACGGCCGCTACATGCTCGGCCCCCTGGAGGTCGAGGTGAAGGACAGCGTCGCCCGCCTCGTCGAGGGCGGCTCCATCGCCGGCTCCACCCTCACCCTGGACCGCGCCTTCAAGCGCGCCGCCACCATCGACGGCCTCCCCGTCGAGTCGGTCGTCCAGGCGATCTCCGCCAACCCGGCCCGGCTGCTCGGCGTGTACGACCGCGTGGGCTCCCTCGAGCCCGGCAAGGACGCCGACATCGTGGTCCTGGACGCCGAGTTCAACCTCAGGGGCGTCATGCGCAAGGGCGAGTGGATCGTCGACCCGAAGGCCTGAGCACGCTTCTGATCAGGAGTCACACGGAAGGGCGGTGGGCCGGGGGTCTGGGCCAACCGCCTTTCGTTTGGCATGATCAGTGCCCGTCGGAGCGCGCGTTCCGCAGGACTTCACACGGAGTACGGGGGTTGGTCAGATGATTCTCACGGTCACCCTCAACACGGCGGTGGACCTGACCTACCGGGTCCCCGCCCTCACCCCGCACGCCTCACACCGCGTCACCCAGGTCATCGAACGCCCCGGCGGCAAGGGCCTCAACGTCGCCCGGGTGCTCGCCGCGCTCGGCCACGAGACCGTCGCCACCGGCTTCGCGGGCGGCGCCACCGGTGCCGTGCTCCGCGGGCAACTGGCCGCGACCCCGGTCCGCGACGAACTCGTCGAGACCGCGGGCCCCACCCGCCGTACCGTCGCGATCGTCGACACGGCGACCGGCGACACCACGCAGCTCAACGAGCCCGGCCCCACCGTCACCGCCGCCGAGTGGACCGTCTTCCGCACCCGCTTCACCGCGCTCCTCGACGGCGCCGCGGCGGTCGCCCTCTGCGGCAGCCTCCCGCCGGGCATCCACGTGGGGGCGTACGCGGAACTCGTCCGCCTCGCCCGTACGGCCGGAGTCCCCGTCCTCCTCGACACCAGCGGCGAACCCCTCCGGCGCGGCATCGCCGCCCGCCCGGACCTCGTCAAGCCCAACGCGGACGAACTCGCCCAGCTCACCGGCACCCGCGACCCGCTGCGCGCGACCCGCGAGGCCCGGGGCCGCGGCGCCCGTACGGTCGTCTCCTCGCTCGGCCCCGAGGGCCTGCTCGCCGCGACCCCGGAGGGCCTGTGGCGCGCGGCCCCGCCGGCGGCCGTGAAGGGCAACCCGACGGGCGCGGGCGACTCGGCCGTCGCCGGCCTGCTGTCGGGCCTGGTCGACGGCACCCCCTGGCCCGACCGCCTGTCCCGCGCGGTCGCCCTCTCGGCGGCGACGGTGCTCTCCCCGGTGGCCGGCGAGTTCGACCGAACGGCTTACGAGGAACTGCTGGCCCGGGTGAAGGTCACCGAGGAGCCGGACCGGCCGTGACGCACTGCCGGCCGAGAGCCGCCTAGGACTGCTTCGGCGGCCCGACCTCGAGCCAGTCGAGCAGCACGTCGCACTGATTGCCCGTCTCGCACGAGATCTTGATCTCGTTCTCGCCCTTCTGGAGGTCGACCGGCGCCCAGGTGGTCTGCCAGTTCTTCTCCAGGTTCGGGTCCGAGGAGTGGATGAAGTTCTTCAGGCCGAGGGGCGAGGAGTTCGGCTTGCCGTTCACCGTCAGGGTGGCGTTGGCGTCCACCGCGGGGATCGCGTAGCGCACGGTCAGGGAGTACTTCCCCTCCGTCGGCATCTTCGCCTTCCAGGTCACCGAGGAACCGACCTGGTTGAAGCCCGCGACGTACGTGCCGTTCGAGCCCTCGGCGCCCTTGACGTCCTTGGCCAGTCCCGCGCTGCCGCCCAGCTTCAGCGTCGCCGCGTCCTGCTTCGGGAGTTCGGCCGGGGTCTCGTCCGCGCTCGGCTCGGTGCTGGGGTCCTCCGACGGCTTCGCCGGCGCGGTCGCGGTGGTGCCGCCGGTGCCCGCCTGCTTGTCCTTGTCGTCGTCCTTGCCCGAGTTCGTGATCACCGCGGCCGCGATGCCCACCACGACGACCGCGACGACCGCGACCGCTCCGATGAGGATGCCCCGGGTGTTGGGGCCGCGACCGGAGCCGCCACCGTGGTGGTGCTGCGGCGGGGGGCCCTGCCGGGTCGGCGGGCCGCCGTAGGTCTCCGGGGCGGCGTACTGCGCCTGCGGCTGACCGTAGGGGCCCTGCTGCTGCGGCGGTACGTAGGGCTGCGCGTGCTGCTGACCGCCGTACTGGCGCTCGCCGACCGTTCTGACCTGGTTGTACGAGGTCCGGGGCACGCCGGGCTGAGCCGCGGCGGGGCCGGGGTAGCCGTAGCCGCCCCCGCCCGGGGGCTGGGCGCCCGCGGCCTGACCGTCCTCGTACAGGTAGCCGAACGGGTCGTCGTTCTCGGGCTTGTTCGCGCCGTCGTTACCGGCAGCCATCCGGGTTCCTCTCCATGCTCGCCAGCCGTCGCCGACCGGCCGAGCCTACCCCGAACGGACCAGCCCCCGAAGCGGCCCCGGGCGTGTCAGGAGCCTCAGCCGGCGCGCCGGTGGACCTTGGCGCGGGAGCGTTTCTCCACGTACATCCGCTGGTCGGCGGAGTTCAGGACCTCTTCCACGGTCATCCCGCATTCGGCCCATCCGATGCCGAAACTCGCCCCGACCCGGACCGCCCGGCCGTCCACCCGGATCGGCGGAATGATCGCGTTGCGCAGACGTACGGCCAGGTCGGCGGCGTCGGCCGAGCCGAGGCCGTCGGCGAGGACGACGAACTCGTCACCGCCGAGCCGGGCGACCGTGTCACCGTCGCGGACCCCGGTGGTGAGCCGGCGCGCGACCTCGATGAGCACCGCGTCACCGGTGTGGTGCCCGAAGCGGTCGTTGATCGACTTGAAGCCGTCGAGGTCGCAGAAGAGGACGGCGAGGCCCTTGGTGCCGTCGTCGATGTCACCGCCCGAGGGGGCCACCATGTGGACGTGGTGGTCGTACGGGCCGACGCCGGCCGGCTCGAAACCGAAGCCGTGCTCGTGTTCGTGCTCGTACGGCGACTCGTAGCCCGAGTGACCCGGGCCACCCGCGCCGCCCGCGCCGGTGGAGTCGTATCCGGCGTGCGCGGGGTGGCCGGACTGATCGGCGTGCCCCTGGTCGTAGCCCGGCTCGTAGCCCGTCCCGTAACCGCCGTCCCGCCCCGACTCGTACCCCCCGCCGTACCCCGCGGCCTGGTCCGCCGAGACGTGCGCCGCCGGGCGCTCGCACAGCCGGGCGGAGAGGCGGGAGCGCAGCTCGGCGCTGTTGGGGAGGCCGGTGAGGGCGTCGTGCGAGGCGCGGTGGGCGAGCTGCAGCTCGTGCCGCTTGCGCTCCTCGATGTCCTCGACGTGGGTGAGGAGGAAACGGGGGCCGTCGGCCGCGTCGGCGACGACCGAGTTGCGCAGGGACACCCAAACGTACGTGCCGTCGCGCCGCCCGAGCCGCAGCTCGGCCCGGCCGCCCTCGGCGGAGGTCCGCAGCAGCGTCCCTATGTCCTCGGGGTGGACGAGGTCGGCGAAGGAGTAGCGCCGCATGGCGGCGGCGGGCCGGCCGAGCAGCCTGCACAGGGCGTCGTTCGTCCGCAGGAGCCGGCCGTGCTGGTCGCCGCCCATCTCGGCGATGGCCATGCCGGAGGGGGCGTACTCGAATGCCTGCCGGAAGGACTCCTCGCTGGCGCGGAGCGCCTGCTGCTCCCGCTCCAGGCGGACGAGGGCACGCTGCATGTTGGAGCGGAGCCGGGCGTTGCTGATGGCGATCGCCGACTGGGAGGCGTACATCTGGAGCGCCTCCTGACCCCAGGGGCCCGGATGCCGGCCGTTGCGCGGACGGTCGACGGATATGACGCCGAGGAGCTCGCGGCCGGAGCCGGGCGGGGGTCCCCCCGGGCGGGCGGAGCCGAGTCTGGGCGAGTACATGGGGGCGTAGAGACGGTCGTGCGGGTGCCACTCGTCCTCGAAGCGGGGCGCGGGGCCGTCGGTGTGCCACTGGGGGACGTCGTCCTCCATCAGCACCCAGCCCTCGGTGTGCGGGATGAACCGCAGGTCGCCCCAGGCGGTCGCCATGGACAGGCGGCGGTCCCAGGAGGCGCGGGAGCCGACCCGGCCGGTGATCAGGGCCTCGGCGGCGGAGCTTCCGGCGAAGGCGGCGACGACGAGGTCACCGTCGGGGCGTACGAGGTTGACGCAGGCAAGCTCGTAGTTGAGACCGGCGACCACACCGTCGGCGACGGTCTGCAGGGTGTCCGCCAGGCTGCGCGCAGTGTTGAGGTCCGCCACGACCTGATGCAGCTGCCGCAGGGTCGAGAGACGGACGTACGGCTCCGACTCGGTCTCCATCGCTCGCTCTCCCCGAGACCTCGACAGCAACTCCAGGGTTCTCATCGGCTTCGTGTTGCACAGTCACCGTTCGTATTGCACTGTCACTGCCACTGAATCACAGCGAGCTGCACACCCGGTACACAGGGTCAGCAAATACTGGCTGCTGTGACTCAAGTCACAGCAGGTCATGGCAGGTCGCCGCCGGTCCACGCGGATCCCACCCGCCGCGGGCCCCGGGTCCTAGGACCGGCGGGGGTGGCGGCCTGGTCCCCGGGCCCGATGCGACCCCCGAACGGCCGGGACTAGCGTGCGAACGTGCTGCAGACGACCCCGACCTCGCCCCCCGTGTCCGATCTGGCCATCCCTCATGCTGAGGGGGTGAGCAACGACGAGTTCCGGGCGGCGATGTCCCGCCTCGCGGCCGGTGTGGTCCTGGTGACCGCGCACGACCCCGACGACGGCCCGCGCGGCGAGGACGTCGGCATGACCGCCACCGCCTTCGTGTCGGTCTCCCTCGACCCGCCCCTGGTCCTGGTCAGCCTCCGCAACGGCTCCCGCATGGACGACCTGCTCGCCGACGTGCCCGTCTGGGCGGTGTCGATCCTCGGTGAGGACCAGCGGCACATCGCCGGGCGCTTCGCCATGAAGAACCGCGTCAGCGACCGGCTCCTCTTCGCCGACCTGCCGTACACCCGCGGCGAGCAGAGCGGCGCCCCGCTCATGGGCGGCGCGCTCGCGACCCTGGAGTGCCGCACGGAGAGCCGGGTCGTGGCCGGCGACCACACGCTCGTGGTGGGCCGGGTCCTGACGGTGGACGCCGGGGCGGCGGGCGGCGGACCGCTGACGTACTACCAGGGGAAGTACCGCAGCCTGTCCTGAACCGGGACCCACGGCGGTACGGGGCCGGCTCAGCCCCAGTCGCGGGACTGACGTGTCCGCTTCGTCTCCGAGCGCTGCTTCTTCTCCCGCAGCCGCCGCTCGTTGATGCCGCGGGGGATCTTCGTCGGACGGCGGGGCTTCGGCGGCGGGGCCGTCGCCTCGGCGAGCAGCGCGGCGAGCCGCACCGCCGCCGTCTCGCGGTTGCGCCACTGGGAGCGGTGCTCCGAGGCGCGGACCGTCACGACGCCGTTCACCAGACGGGTGGCGAGGCGCTCCAGGGCGCGGGCCTTCCACACCTCCGGCAGCGCGTCGGTGGCCGCGAGGTCGAAGCGCAGCTCAACCTGGGAGTCGCTGGTGTTCACATGCTGACCGCCCGGGCCCGAGGAACGCGAGAAACGCCACTGGAGCTCGGCCTCGGGGAGCGAGACGGAGCCGCGGATGGGATACGGACCGGACATGCCCTCCATGTTCCCCGCAGGGGGCCATCGGAGTCATCCTGTTTTCGCCGGGAGCGCGCCGGGAACCGTCCGGGGGCACCACGCGTTTCACCAGGCGAAGACACCACGATGAAAGGGACTTTCCATGGCTGTGAGCCTGTCCAAGGGCGGCAACGTCTCTCTGACCAAGGAGGCCCCGGGCCTCGCCGCTGTCACCGTGGGCCTCGGCTGGGACGTCCGCACCACCACCGGTACCGACTTCGACCTCGACGCCTCGGCGATCGGCGTGGACGCCGCCGGCAAGGTCGCCTCCGACGCCCACTTCGTCTTCTTCAACAACAAGTCGACGCCGGACCAGACCATCGTCCACACCGGTGACAACCGCACCGGCGAGGGCGGCGGCGACGACGAGCAGATCAACGTCAACCTCGCGGCCCTCCCGCCGAACGTCGACAAGATCGTCTTCCCGGTCTCCATCTACGACGCGGTCAACCGCTCGCAGAACTTCGGCCAGGTGCGCAACGCCTACATCCGCATCGTGAACCAGGCCGGCGGCGCCGAGCTCGCCCGCTACGACCTCTCCGAGGACGCCGCCGTCGAGACCGCCATGGTCTTCGGCGAGCTGTACCGCAACGGCGCCGAGTGGAAGTTCCGCGCGGTCGGCCAGGGCTACGCCTCGGGCCTCGAGGGCATCGCCCGCGACTTCGGCGTCAACCTCTGACCGACGCCCCCGCAGCACCCCTGAGCCCCGGCCGGGTTTCCCCGCCGGGGCTTTACCCTTGCCGCGTGATCGTCGAAGCCCTCGCGCCCAAGGCCCTGGAGGACGGTGCGGCCCTGCCCGGCCCGCTGCTCACCGAACTCACCGCGCTGTACGCCTCGAACGAGGAGTTCCAGCAGCTGAGCGGCGACTTCCCCGACCCGTCCGACATCCGGCCCGAGCAGGTCGCGGCCGCCCTCGCGGACGAACTCGCGCAGCCCACCGCCGAGGTCCTGCTCGCCCGCTCCGAGGGCCGGCTCGTCGCCGTCGCCGTCACCCTCGGCCGCCACCCCGACCCGGCGGAACCCGAACCGTGGCTCGGACTCCTCATGGTCCACGGGGACGAACGGCGCGCGGGCCACGGCCGCCGGCTCGCCGCGTACGTCGAGGACCGCTTCCGCGCCGAGGGCCGTACGGGCCTGCGGCTCGCCGTCCTGGAGAACAACCCGAAGGCCCTGGCCTTCTGGACCTCCCTCGGCTACGAGGAGACCGACCGCCGCCCGGACCTCGCCCACGGCCGCGCGTGCGTGGTCATGCGGAAGCCCCTGACCTGAACCGCTAAGGCTTCGCCGGCTTGCCGTCGCCGTACAGCCAGACGTCCCACAGCTCGTCCAGATCGCGGCCGGCCACGCTCTCCGCGTAGGCGGTGAAGTCGTCCGTGGAGGCGTTGGCGTGACGGTACTTCGCGGGCCAGCCGCGCAGGATCTCGTCGAAGGTCTCGTCCCCGACCGTCTCGCGGAGCTTGTGCAGGACCATCGCGCCCCGCTGGTACACGGGCGGGTCGAAGAGGTTCTCGGCGGTGGGCGGGGCGGCCGGCGGGAAGGCCCAGTTGGCCTCCTGGGCGAAGGCCCGCTCGAAGTGCGTCCGCGCGGGCACGTGCTCGTACTCCTCCGTGTACAGCCACTCGGCGTACGTCGCGAAGCCCTCGTTCAGCCACAGGTCCCGCCAGGTCGCGGGCGACACCGAGTTCCCGAACCACTGGTGGGCCAGCTCGTGGACCAGGGTCGTCCGGTCGAAGGCGGCGGCCGGGAAGACGGGCCGCGTCTGGGTCTCCAGGGCGTAGCCCAGCGTCCCGTCCTCGGTGACGATCGCACCGGCCGTGGAGAAGGGGTACGGGCCGAAGCGCCGGGCCTGGCGGGCGATGATCTCGGGGATCTCGCCCCGCAGGGGGGCGGTCGCGGCGGCGATCGGGCGTTCGGCGGCCGTGAGCACGGGGACGGTGCCGGAGCCGGGTGCGGCGGTCGCCGTCTCGTAGCGGCCGATCGCGACCGTCGCGAGATAGCTCGCCATCGGCTCGGCCGCGTGCCACTCGGTCGTCACCCGGCCGTCCGCAGCCGTCCGGCGGGCCGTCCTGACTCCGTTGGAGATCCCTTCGAGCCCGGCCGGGACGGTGAGCGTCAGCTCGTACGCGGCCTTGTCGGAGGGGTGGTGGTTGCCCGGGAACCAGGTCATCGAGCCCGCCGGTTCGCCCACCGCCACGGCACCGTCGTCGGTGCGCAGCCAGCCCTCCTGGGAGCCGTCCGCGTCCGTGACCGGTTCGGGCACGCCCCCGTAGGTGACGGTCGTCCGGAACTCCGCGCCCTCGCGGATCTCCTCGCGCGGCCGGAGCGTCAGCTCGTTCCCGGCCCGGTTGACCGCGGCGGGCTCACCGTCGACGGACGCCTCCTCGACGGTGAGCCCGGCGAGGTCGAGGTTGAAGGCGCTGAGGTCCTGGGTGGCGCGGGCGGTGATCACGGCGGTGCCGTCGAGCCGCCCGGTCCCCGGGTCGTACGCGAGGGTGAGGGCGTAGTGGCCGACGTCGTAGCCGCCGTTGCCGAGCTTCGGGAAGTACGGGTCGCGCAGCCCGGCGGCCCCGGGGGTCCCCCGGACGCCGCCGGTGGCCTCCGTACAGCCGCCCACGAGGAGTGCGAGGGCGGTGAGGGCGGCGGCGAGGCCGCCCGCGGCTGCTCCGGTCCGGTGGTGCCGGTCCGTCCGGTTGCGCTGGGTCACGTATCGATCCTAAGCAGGGTCGACACGGAAGAAGGCGACGG
>NZ_JBHTSA010000119.1:0-23196 GCF_042795405.1 Streptomyces sp. NPDC056480
GCCCGGCCCCCTGTCGAGGGGGCCGGGCCGCTCACTCGTGCCCTAGGGGGCCGCCGGTCGGCTCGGGTCGTCCGCCGTGTGCCGGCGGAACATCCGCGTCGCCGTGATCTCGCCGTGGATCGTCTCGCCCTCCGCCGCGGTCTGCGGCAGACCCGGGCGGAGGTGCTCCTCCACGCTGATGTACTTGAGGCCGGCCCGCAGGTCGGCGTCGTTGCGCAGCCGGATCACCAGGGGGAACTCGGCGAGCGCGGTCGTGTCGAACAGCCCCGTCGTGTACAGGAGCTGGACACCCAGCGCGTCCGACACGGCCCGCTGGAGCTCGAGCAGGTACGTGGCGTTGGCACGGCCGATCGGGTTGTCCAGGAACAGGGTTCCCGCGTGCCGGTGCTTGTCGCGGCCCCGGTCGTTGGACCGGAGCGCCGCCATCGTGCAGTACAGGGCGATGGCCGCGGTGAGCAGCTGACCGCCGGAGAAGACGTCGCCCATCTGCCCGACGGGCACCCGCTCGGCGCGCAGCACCGCGTCCGGCTTGAGGATCTCGACGGAGACGCCCTTGGGTTCGAGCGCCGCCTGGACTCCGCGGAGCAGCAGGGACATCCCGTCGCGGCGCAGGTCGGAGTTCTTCCTGACGGCGGCTCGGGTCGCCTCGTCGACGACCTCGCCGAGCCGCTCCGCGAGGGTGGCCTGGTCGGGCTCCTCGAAGCGGATCCGCAGGAACTCCTGGCCCGACCACTCGCCGAGGCCCTCGGGGAGCCGGGAGAGCCGCTGCGCCGAACGGAGCGTCGCGAGCGAGGACTCCACCAGGCCGCGCAGCCGGTCGACGATCGAGTCGCGGTTGCGCTCCAGCTGCTCCAGCTCGTCGGTGAGCACCCGCAGGCGGGGCGCGAAGGCCTCGGCCCACTTGGCGGCGTGCTCGGGCAGCGCCGACGCGGGCAGTTCGCGGATCTGCTGGCGGGCCGGGGTGCGGACCTGCTCGTAGCGGGTGGAGTTGGCGTGCCGTACGAGGATGTCGCTCGCCTCGCGCACGGCGGCGTCGGCCGCCGACAGATCAGCTGTGCAGGAGCGCAGCGAGCGGCGCGCCTCGGCGGCCGTCGTACGGGCCTCCTCCAGGCTGCCGGGGTACGGCTCGGTCTCCTCACGCTCCTCGTCGGTGTGGTCGCGGAGCAGGTCCCGCAGCAGGGCGGCGGTCTCGTCGAAGCCGCCCGCCGCGTCCTCGGCGGCCCGGTGGTCGCGGAGCAGTCCGCTGTGGGCGGCGCGGGCCGCCTCAAGGGCGTCGGTACGGGAGGCGAGGTCGGTGCCGGCGGTACGGAGCAGGGCCTGGGCGCGCTCGGCGTCGGCGGGCACGAGGTCCTCGGGCAGCTCCGTGTGCTCCTCGCCGTCCTCGGGTGCGAGGCGCTCAGCCTCGCCGCGCAGCCGGCCGAGCTTCTCGCTCGCCTCCGACGCGCGGGTCTCCAGCATCTGGACGAGGGACTCGGCGCGGGCGGCGGCGGCCTGCCGCGACGGGCCGTCGGCGCCGTCCGTGGACTCCAGGAGCTGCTCGGCGCGGGTGCGGACCTTGTTGGTGAGGCGGTCGAGTTCGGCGAGGGCGGCGGACTCGTCGCCCTCGGCGCGGGCCTGCTCGGCGCGCAGGTCGGCGCCGACGCCGACCTTCTCGTACAGCTGGGAGGCGGCCCGGTAGGCCTCGCGCAGGGTGGGCAGCGCGGCGCGCGGGGCGGGCGCGCCGCCCTCGGGGAGGGTGTCGGGGGCGCCGGCGATCTCGGCGCGCTCGGCCCGCAGGGCGCGGGCGGTGCGGTGGGCGTCGTCGGCGGAGCGCTGGGTCGCGCGGCGGTCCTCGTCGGCGGCGCGTGCGCGTTCCAGACAGGTCTGGGCGCGGGCCTCGGCCTCGGCGGCGTCGTCGGCGAGTTCACGGAGCTTGGCCTGCCAGGCGGATCGCTCGCGCAGCCGGAAGGCGAGGCCCGCGAGGGCGTCGGCGACCCGGCGGGCGCGCTGGGCCGCCTCCTGGCGCTCGTCCCGCACCTGGGCGGCTTCGGCGGCGGCCTCGTCGGCCTCCGCGCGTGCGGAGCGGGCCTCGTCGAGGGTCGCGGCCGCGGCCTCGGCGGTCTCCCGGGCGGTGGTGGCGACGGCCGAGAGTTCGGCGAGCATCCCGGGCGGGCAGTCGGCGCGCCACGCGCCGATCCGGGCCGCGAGGGAGCGGTCGCCGGCGAGGCGGGCGGCGAGGGTGCGGATGTCCTCGTCGCGTGCGGCGGCGCGGGCACGCAGGGCGTGCCGTTCCTCGTCGGCCGCGTGCTCGTCGTGCATGGCCGGGTTCGGCGGGACGAGGAAGACGCTGTGGGCGCCGCTGTCGTCCGCGGTGTCCTGCGCCGGTACGGGGGCGAGCAGGGCGGCGGCCGTGCCGACGGCCACGGCGGAGCGCGGCAGCAGGGCCGCCGTGCCGAGGACCTCGCGGGCGCGGCCGTACGAGACGGGGTCGGTGATCACGACGCCGTCGACCAGTTCGGGACGGGCGGCGAGCACGCGCGCGTGGTCGGCGGGGTCGACGGCCTGGGCGAGGTAGCGCCAGCCGGGGAGGGCGGGGATGCCGTGCTCGCCGAGGTACTCGACGGTGGCGAGGACGTCGGGGCCCGGCGGCAGCAGGCCGCCGTCGCCGAGGGCGCCGAGGATGCGGGAGTCGTCGGCCGCGGCGGTGCGCAGCTCGAAGAGCTGGCGCTCGGCGGAGGTGACGGCCTGGTCGAGCATGCCGCGCAGTTCGTCGGCGTACCGGTCGAACTCGGTGACGGTGAGCGGTCCCTGGGGCTCGCCGCCGGTGTCCGTCCCCGCGGCCTCATCGGTGTCGGCGCCCGGGGTGGCGGCGCGCTGTCCGGGCAGGGGCGAGCCGGCGGCCGGGAGGGGCGAGCCGGTGGCGGGGAGGCTGAGGAGTTCGGCGAGGCGCCGTTCGCCGGCGAGCAGCTCGGCGGCGCGGCGCTCCGCGTCGTAGGCGTTCCCGGCGGCCTCGGCGGCGTCCGCGGCGCGGGCCGCTGCGAGTTCGGCGCGGGCCTCGGCCCCGGCGGTCTCACGCGCGCGGTCCGCCGCCGTACGGGCGGCCTCGCGCGCGGTGTCCCAGGCGGCGACCGTCGTCTTCTCGGCGTCGCTCGCGGCGAGCGCGGCACGGGCGGGGTCGGCGTCGGGCGCGGTGTCGTCGAGCCAGCCGGCCCGTACCGCCTCGGCGGTCTCCTGCTCGACCTCGGCGAGACGCTGGCGCAGGTGCCCGGCCTCGCTGCGGGCCCGCTGGGCCTCGGTCGCGGCGGCCGTGGCGTCGCGGTGGGCGGTCTCGCCGGCTTCCTGGAGGGCGGTGGAGCGTTCCTCCTCCTCGGCCGCGTGGCGTTCGCCCTCCTCGGCGGCAGCGGAGAGGGCCCGTACGAGGTCGGCCGCGGCCTCGGCGCGGGCCGCGAGCGCCGGTGCGGCGTCCCGCTCGGCCTCGCGGATGGCGGCGGCCACGCGCGCGGAGCGGTCGCCGGCGGCGCGGTGGCGGAGGACGACCTCGGCCGCCTGCCAGGCGGAGTGCACGGTGCGGGCGTCGGTGAGTTCGCGGCGCTGTGACGCGGCGCCCTTCTCGGCGGCGGTCAGCGCCAGGGAGGCGTGCCGGAAGGCGAGTTCGGCGGCGATGAGGGCGGCACGCCCCCGCGCGGTCTCGGCCTCGGCGACGGAGTGTCCCGCGGAGGTGACCTGCATGGCGAGTTCGGCGCCACGCGCGCGTTCCACGGCGGCGCGGGCGGAGAGCCGGCGGGCCAGGGTACGGGTGCGGCGCTCGGCCGCGGTGTGGATGTCGCGCGTGGTGGCACGGGTCCCGGCGGCGTCGACGATCCGGTTGAGGAGGTCCACGGAACCGGCCGTGAACTCGCGCTCGGCGGTGAGCTCGGCGCGGCGGCCGAGCTTGTTGCCGAAGCCGCCGACGAGGTCGGCGAGACCGTCGGTGTCCCGGGTGTCGGTGACGGCCCGCAGCAGCAGGTCGGTGAAGTCGGAGTCCTTCTTGACCGCGAAGAGGCCGGCCGCCTCGCCCTCGTCGGCGTTCATCTCACGCTGGTAGCGGAAGAGTTCCGGGTCGAGTCCGAGCTCGCCGAGGTGCTCGTTCCAGCGGTCGTGGATCTCCTCCCAGGAGACCTCCAGGTGCGGGTACGCCTTGCCCGCCTCCGTGATCGCGTCGCGGAAGCCCTTCATGGTGCGGCGGCGGCCGGTGGCGCCGGAGGCGCCCTCGACGGGCGCGCGGACGGACGTCGCCTCGGCGACGGGGAGGTTGTCCAGGCTGAGTCCGGGGCCGGGACGGAAGGAGTACCAGGCCTCGGCGAACTTCCGCGGGTCGGAGGAGACCTGCCGGCCGCGCCACTCGCTGGCCTTGCCGACGACGACCAGTTCACCGGTGAGGGTGTGCTGCCACTCCAGGGCGACGTGCCCGCAGTCGTCGGCGAGGAGGAACTTGCGGAGCACGCCGGAGCTGGCGCCGCCCAGGGTGTTGCGGTGGCCCGGGAGCATGACCGAGAAGATCAGCTTGAGGAGGACGGACTTGCCGCCGCCGTTCTCCAGGAAGAGGACGCCCGCGGGGGCGGGGCGGCGCGGCGGGCCGACCGGCTCCTCCTCGAAGAACTCCGCCTGGGTGGGGGCGGGGTGGGGCACGGGCGCGCCGACCCCGCGCAGGTCCAGGACGGTGTCGGCGTAGCGCGCACCGGCGGGACCGATGGAGTACAGGCGGACCCGGGACAGCTCGTACATGGCGAGGGACTCTCGTGCTCTCGTGCTCGGGAAGAACGGTTACGCGGGGCGGGCGATGACGCCGACGGTTGCTCGGGGCGATGGCGCCGACGGTTGCTCGGGCGGTTACGCCGACGGTGGCGCGTGGAAGGGCAGGCCCGCGTCGGCCGCGATCTCCAGGTCGTCGCCCTCGGGCGGCGGCAGGAGGGTGGCCGAGCCGTCGCTGACGGGGACGACGCCGAGTTCGAGGAGCTCGGCCATGGCGGCGGAGCCGGCCATGTCGCGGACCTGGAGCTGATAGCGGGCGGTGGTGCGGTAGGAGCCGCCGCCCTCGTCCCCGGTGCGCTGGAGGAACCCGGAGTCGGTGAGGAAGGCGGCCGCCTTGCCGACGATGCCGGTGGTGGATCCGGCGAGACGGCGGGCGTCCTTGGTGGCGCCGGTGGCGCTGCGGCGGGCGTAGATCCGCCAGGCGGCCTCCAGGCCCGGGGCGTCGGACGCCGGGTCGGTGTTCTCGCCCTGCTCCTCGGCGCGCTGCTCCAGACGCAGACACGCCTGCCGTACGAACGCGTCGACGCCGTTGACGGTGAGACGGCCGATGTACGCGTCGTCCGCGAGGTCCTCGGGGCGGGGGAAGGCCATGGCGGCGACGGCGAGATGGGCCAGGCCGTGCAGGAAGCGGTCGGCCGAGTCGGTGGAGGCGCGGCGCGCGTAGTCGCCCATGCGGACGGCGAAGACGGAGTCCTCACCGGCGGTGACGGCCATCCCCGCGCGCGGGGAGACCTCGAGGACGATGAGGCCGAGACCGGTGGCGACGGCGTCGGCGAGGCGCGCGAAGGCGGGGTCCTCGCGGTAGCGGCGCAGCAGCTCCGCGTACTCGGCGTCGCGGGCGGGGAGCAGCTTGGGCTGCAGCCCGAAGGAGACGAGGCGGGCCGCGTCGGAGGCGTCGGCGGGGGTGACGGCGGGCGCGCCGCCGCCCGTGGAGGCGCTGGCCGGGGACTGCGGGGGCTCCGGCTCGCCCCACGCTTCGGCGTACTCGGCGTGGGTTTCGCTCACGGCTGGGGCTCCTCGGTACGGCTCTCGGTCGATGGGGGGACGGCGGGGGTGCCGGGTCCGGCGGGGTCGACGGGTGCGTCGGGGCCGGCCGGTGTGACGGGGCGGGGTACGGGGAGCGGGACCGGGGTGACCGCCGCGGGGCGCTCGGTGGCACCGGGGAGGCCCGGAGGCCTGGCCGCGGTGCCCGTGAGGCGCACGGGACGTACGGACGGGGTGCCGCTCCGCCGGTCGGACGTCGTGCGGGACGGCTGGGGCACCGCCACGACCCCGAAGCGGGGCGGTGTGCCGGGGACACGCGGGGCCGGGTCGTCCGTCCCGCCTCGTGGGCCGGCCGGGGGGCCGATCCGGACGTGGCGGAGGCGGGGGCCGGGGGCGGGGGCGGGCGAGGGGCCGACCGATTCGGGGGCGGGCTCCGGGGTGGGAACCAGCTCCTGTTCCTGGCCTTGCTCCTGCCCCTGCTCCTGGCCTTGCTCCAGCTCCTGGCCGTGCTCCAGCTCCTGGCCTTGCTCCGTGTCGGCCGGGCGGGGCGGAGGGACGGGAAGGCCGGAAGGGACGGGCGCGGCCTCGCGCGCGCCGATCTCCGGCCGGTCCGCGACGGCGCAGCCCAGGTCGGTGCTGTTCACGACGGCGCCGCCCAGGTCAGTGCTGTCCACGACGGCGCTGTCCACGGCGGCGCCGTCCGGGGCCACGGTCTCGGCTGCGGGGACGGCTGCGGGTACGGGGACGGGCGGGACGAGGCTCACGAGGCCTCCGTACGGCCGGCGGCCATGCCCGCGGCGTCGAGCAGCGCCGTACCGACGATGAGGTCGGCGCCGCCGAACTCCGGGTCGTCGAGCGGGGTGCCGTCGTCGACGGCGAAGAGCAGGCGCTCCTCGCCCTGGCGGTAGGCCGTGCCGACCGGAGGGCTCGCCGCGTGGACGGCGAGGAGGGCCACGAGGTACGGCAGGTCGCCGTCGAGCTCGCGGGCCTCGGCCAGCAGGCCGGAGAGCCGCCGCGGGGCGTCGTGCTCCAGGTCGAGCAGCCGCATGGCGCTCGCGAGCTGCTCCTCGCTGAAGCGGGAGTCGTCCGGGGTGGCGATCAGGTCGGGTTCGGGCATCTCGGCGCCGAGGTGCTCGCGCTCCACGGGCGGGGTGAGCAGCAGGTCGACGAGGTCGCCGAGCCGGACGGACGCCGGGGTGCGCAGACCGGTGCCGTGCGCGAAGAACGCGTCGGTGACCTTGGCGGCCTGCTCGACGGGGAGCGGCAGGGTCGGCGCCACGAGCTGCCCGTACAGGTCGAGGCCGGTGTACGACGTGGGCGCGGCAAAGGCCTGCCGGTCCTGCTCGGCGCGGAAGAGGGGCCCGGCGTCCAGGAGGCGGGACTGGAGCTGGGTGTGGCGCCGGATGCAGTCCTTCACTATGTCGACGAGCTCGGCGGCGCGGCGCTTGTGCTCGGCCGTCTTCGCGTCGGACGTGGCCTCGGCCTCGTCGCGGGCCTTGCGGATGTTGGTGAGGATCGCGTTCTCGTGGCGGTAGCGGTCGGCGACGTGGTCGAGCGCCTCGGCGATCATGTCGGGCACCGTGTTGAGCCAGTCCACCGCGCGTACGTTGCGCCGGGTGGCGTCCAGGGTCTTGCGGAGGGTCTCGGCGTACTGCACGGTCCGGTACCGCGCCTGCTCGGCGGCGAGCTGGGCGTCGGCCAGGCGGCCCCGGTTGATCAGGACCTCCAGCTTCACCTCGGCGGCGATCTGGGCGCTGGTGACGTCGGTGTCGAGGGCGCCGACCAGGACGTTGACCGCCTCGTCGGTGGTCCGGAGGTAGACACCGCCGCCGTACCCCGGGACCTCCTCGATGAGCTTGAAGTCGTAGTCCCTGCGGACGTACACGCCGTCGGTGCCGAAGGTGCCGTAGACGGCGCGGAAGCCGCGGTCGACGCTGCCGACGTTGATCAGGTTCTCCAGGACCCAGCGGGCCACGCGCTCGTGCTCGGCGGCGGGGCGGGTGGGCGCCTGGGCGGCGACGCGGGGCAGCAGGCGGGCGACGATCTGCTCGTGGTCGGCGCCGGTGTCGAAGTCCATGTTCAGCGTGATGAGGTCGATCGCCGAGAGGGCCACCTCGGCCATCGCGTAGACCGTGTACTCACCCGCCAGGTTCGCCTTGCGGGCGTCCAGGTCGTGCAGCGGGGCGGTGCACGCGAGCGCGCGGAGGCGCCGCGCGAGCCCTTCGTCGGCGGCCGGACCCTGCGCGGGCCGCGGCCCCGCGCTGAGCTGGGGCGGAGCGAGGTCCGTCGAGGCAGGCGAAGTCACGGTGGACAGATTAGGTCCTCGAACTGACAACGGTCGAAACGGCGCAGATGCGACCGGGCTCGGCCGGGTGCTCCGGGCGGTCAGTCCGCGGGGCCCGCCGGGGCGTCGACGGCCTTCGCGTAGGCAGCGGCGACGCGGGTGCGGGAGTCGTCGAGGTAGCGGACGAGGAGCCGTTCGGCCGTGGTCCGCTCACCGGCTCGCAGGGCGTCCAGGATCTCGCGGTTCCGTGCCAGGTACGGCTCGTGCAGCACGCGCGGGTCGTCGACGACGTGGAACGCGAGACGGAGTTCGGCGAGGACGCCCCGCATCAGCTCGTCGGTACGGGCGCTGCCCGCGAGGGCGACGAGTTCGCGGTGGAAGTGGATGTTGGCCGTGGACACGCCCTGCCAGTCGCCCGCGCGGGCGGCGCCCTCGCCCGCCGCCACGGCCACGGCGAGCGCGTCGAGGGCGTACGGGGGCTGTCCGAGGCCTCGTACGACGGCGCATTCGACGAGCCGGCGGGTGCGGTAGATGTCGTCCACGTCGTCGACCGCCAGGACCCGGACGAAGACCCCGCGGTTGAGCTCGTGGACGAGCAGCCGCTCGTGGGTGAGGAGCCGGAAGGCCTCCCGCAGCGTGTTGCGCGACACACCGAGCGCGCCGCCGATGCCCTCCTCGGAGAGCCGGGTGCCGGGCGGGAAGTAGCCCTCCGCGACCCGGGTGCGCAGGATGTCCGCGACCCGCTCCGCCGTGCTCGTGCGGCCGAGCAGCACGCGGTCGTCGGTCAGGTCCCCGGCTTCGCTCGCTGTCACGGCGCTCCCTGTCGTCATCCGGCGTCTTCTTGTCGGATCGTTCAACAATCCTCTACGTTGACGGCATCGTACGGTCCCCCGTGCCGCCCCGGCACGCCCACCCCCGTTCTGCGAGGTGCAGATGCGCACGCCCCCGGACCAGAGCCCGGCCGAGGCCCTGATCGACCTCAACGCCGATCTCGGTGAGGGCTTCGGACGCTGGACGCTCACCGACGACGAGCAGCTGCTGTCCGTCGTGACCAGCGCCAACGTGGCCTGCGGCTTCCACGCTGGGGACGCGGCCACGATGCGGCGGGTCTGTGAGCTCGCCGCCGCGCGCGGGGTACGGATCGGGGCCCAGGTCTCCTACCGGGACCTGGCCGGTTTCGGGCGGCGCTCGATGGACGTGCCGGCGGCGGAGCTGGCGGCCGAGGTGGCGTACCAGATCGGCGCCCTCGAGGTCTTCGCGCGGGCGGCCGGCGCGCGCGTGGCGTACGTGAAGCCGCACGGCGCGCTCTACAACCGGGTCGTCCGGGACGAGGAGCAGGCGGCCGCGGTCGTCGAGGGCGTCCTGCTCGCGGACCGCACGCTGCCGGTCCTGGGGCTGCCCGGGTCGCGGCTGCACGAGGCCGCCGCGGAGGCCGGGCTGCCGGTCGTCCCCGAGGCCTTCGGCGACCGGGCCTATCGCGCGGACGGCACCCTGGTGCCGCGCGGGCAGGCGGGGGCGGTCGTCAGCGACCCGGACTCCGTGGTGGAACGGTCGGTGGCCATGGCCCGGTTCGGCGTGGTCACGGCGCACTGCGGCAGCTCCGTCGCAGTGCGGCCGCGGTCGCTGTGCCTGCACGGCGACACCCCGGGCGCGGTGGATCTCGCACGGCGGGTCCGGGAACGCCTCCAGGGCTCCGGTGTACGGATCGAGGCCTTCGCGTGAGGTCCAGCGCCCCGCGCGCGTTGCGCGTGGGTGAGCGGGCGCTCCTGGTGGAGCTGGCCGACGGCGAGGAGACGGAGGCGTTCCACGCCGAGCTGCTGCGGCGCCGGGCGGCCGGTGCGCTGCCCGCCGTACGGGAGATCGTGCCGGCGGCGCGGACGGTGCTGCTCGACGGGGTGGCGGACCCGGACCGGCTCGCGGCCGAGCTGAGCGGCTGGGAGGTGGCGCCGCTCCCCGCGCGCGTGGGCACGGCGATCGAGATTCCGGTCCGCTACGACGGGCCCGATCTCGCCGGGGTCGCCGCCCTGTGGGGCGTGTCCGTCGAGGCGGCGGTACGGATCCACACGGCGGCCGAGTTCCGGGTCGCGTTCTGCGGGTTCGCTCCGGGCTTCGGATATCTGACGGGCCTCGACGAGCGGTACGGGGTGCCGCGGCGAGCCACTCCGCGTACCTCCGTCCCGGCGGGCTCGGTCGCCCTTGCGGGGCCGTACACGGGCGTGTACCCGCGTTCCTCCCCCGGTGGCTGGCAGCTGGTCGGGACGACGGACGTGGTGCTCTGGGACACCGGCAGGGAGCCGGCCGCGCTGCTGGCTCCGGGCACCCGGGTCCGCTTCACGGCGGTGGGCGCCGCGACCGGGGCCGGACGATGACCGACCGGGCCGTCGTGGTGGTCCGGGCCGGAGCCCTGACCACCGTGCAGGACCTGGGGCGTCCTGGCCACGCGCATCTGGGGGTGCCCCGCTCCGGCGCTCTCGACCCTGCGGCCGTACGCCTCGTCAACCGGCTCGTCGGCAACCCGGAGACCGCGGCCGTCCTGGAGACCACCGTCGACGGCTGCGCCCTGCGGCCCCGTCGCGCGGTCACCGTGGCGGTGGGCGGCGCGCCCTGCCCGGTACGGGTGGACGGGCGCCCGGCGGCCTGGGGAACCGCGGTCCGCGTGCCCGCCGGTTCGGTCCTGGACATCGGCACGGCCACGCGCGGGCTGCGCGCGTACGTGGCGATCGGCGGCGGGATCGGCGTCGAGCCGGTGCTGGGCAGCCGGTCCACGGACCTGCTGTCCGGCCTGGGGCCGTCGCCGGCGGCCGTGGAGACGGTCCTGCCGCTGGGGCCGGACACGGGCACGGCGACGGCGGTACGGGGTCCGGTCGACGCTCCCCCGTGGCCCGGCCCGCCCGGCGAACTCGTCCTGCGGGTCCGGCTCGGGCCGCGCGAGGACTGGTTCACGGCCGCGGCGCTCCGGACCCTCGTCACGCGCGCGTACCGGGTGTCGTCGGCGAGCAACCGCGTCGGGCTGCGTCTGGACGGCCCGGCCCTGGAACGGGCCCGCCACGGCGAACTGGCCAGCGAGGGCATGGTCCTGGGCGCGGTCCAGGTGCCGCCGGACGGGCGGCCCGTGGTGTTCCTCGCCGACCATCCGACGACCGGGGGCTATCCCGTGGTCGGAGTGGTGCGGGAGGCGGACCTGGGCGCGGTGGCGCAGGCGGTCCCGGGCACCCCGGTGCGGTTCACGCCGGTGCGCTGAGCGGGTCCTGAGCGGGTCCTGAGCCGGGCCCGGGCGGGTCCTGAGCCGCGCCTGGGCGGGCCCGGCCGGCGCGCCCAGGCGCCCCCGCGTCGTCCGTCGGTCCCCGTCGGCCGTCGGTCCCCGTCGGGCGTCAGTCCTCGTCGGGCGTCAGTCCGCGTCGGGCGTCAGTCCTCGTCGGCCGTCGGTCCCCGTCGGGCGTCAGTCCTCGTCGGGCGTCAGTCCTCGTCGGGCGGCGGGCCGTAGCCCCCGCCGCCGGGGGTGCGGAGGACCAGGATGTCGTCGGGGCCCACCTCCGTGGTGGCCGCGCCGCCGAGCCGCTCGACGGTGCCGTCCGCGCGTTCCACGAGGTTCTCGCCGAGGGCGCCCGGTTCGCCGCCCGCCATGCCGTACGGCGGGACCCTTCGGTGTCCGGTGAGGAGGGCCACCGTCATCGGCTCCAGGAACCGGATGCGGCGCTCCACCCCGTGTCCGCCCCGCCAGCGGCCGCGTCCGCCGCCGTCCTCCCGTACGGCGAAGGCGTCGACCCTGACCGGGTGGCGCCACTCCAGGACCTCGGGGTCGGTGAGCCGGGAGTTGGTCATGTGGGTCTGGACGGCGTCGGCGCCGTCGAAGCCGTCGCCCGCGCCCGAGCCGCTTGCCACCGTCTCGTAGTACTGCACGCGCGCGTTGCCGAAGGTGACGTTGTTCATCGTGCCGGAGCCCTCGGCCTGGACGCCGAGGGCCGCGTAGAGCGCGCCCGTGACGGCCTGGGAGGTCTCGACGTTCCCGGCGACGGTGGCGGCCGGCGGTTCCGGCGCGAGCATGGAGCCGGGCGGGACGCGCACCTCCAGCGGCGCGAGGCAGCCGCTGTTGAGCGGGATGTCCTCGTCGACGAGGGTGCGGAAGACGTACAGGACGGCGGCCAGGACGACGGCCGTGGGCGCGTTGGCGTTCCCGGGCAGCTGCGGGGAGGTCCCGGTGAAGTCGAGGACGGCGGAGCGCCGTTCACGGTCGACGCGGACGGCCACCTGGATGACCGCGCCGCCGTCGGTCTCGTAGCGGTACGCGCCGTCGTCCAGGCGGGCGACGATGCGGCGCACGGACTCCTCGGCGTTGGCGCGGACGTGCCTCATGTAGGCCCGTACGACGTCGAGTCCGAACTCGTCCACGGCCCGGCGCAGTTCCTCGATGCCCTTCTCGTTGGCGGCGATCTGGGCGCGGAGGTCGGCGAGGTTGGTGTCGGGGTCGCGGGAGGGGTGGGGGGCGCCGGTGAGCAGCGCCCGCGTCTCGGCCTCGCGCAGGTGTCCGTCGCGGACGAGCAGCCAGTTGTCGAAGAGGACGCCCTCCTCGTCGACGGTCCGGCTGAAGGCGGGCATGGAGCCGGGGGTGATCCCGCCGATCTCGGCGTGATGGCCGCGTGAGGCGACGAGGAACCGGAGTTCGGCGCCGGACGCGTCGAAGACCGGGGTCACGACCGTCACATCGGGCAGATGGGTGCCGCCGTGGTACGGGTCGTTGATCGCGTACACGTCGCCGGGGCGCAGGTCGTCGCCGCGTCGGCGCAGGACCTCCTTGATGGACTCGCCCATGGAGCCCAGGTGGACGGGGATGTGGGGCGCGTTGGCGATGAGGTTGCCCTCGGCGTCGAAGAGCGCGCAGGAGAAGTCGAGGCGCTCCTTGATGTTGACGGACTGGGAGGTGTTCTCGAGGCGGACGCCCATCTGCTCGGCGATGGCCATGAAGAGGTTGTTGAAGACCTCCAGGAGGACGGGGTCCACGTCCGTGCCGGCCGCCACGCGCGCGGGACGGGGGGTGACGCGCTGCAGGAGGAGGTGTCCGGTGGCGGTGGCGGTGGCCCGCCAGCCGCTGTCCACGACGGTCGTGGCGTCGGCCTCGGCGATGATCGCCGGCCCGTCCACGGCGCTGCCGGGCCGGAGGTCCGCGCGCCGGCGGAGGGGAGCGTCGTGGGGTGTGCCGGCGCTGAACATCCGGACGGTGGCGTGCGGGGCTGGCTCACCGGCCCGTTCCGCCGGGTGCTCGCCCGTGTCGGCATCGCGATCGGCGGCGGGACCGGTGTGGACGGGACCGTGGGGCCCGGCCCGGCCGACGGCCTCCACGGAGACCGCCTCCACGACGAGCGGCCGGTCCATGGTGAAGGCGTAGCGCTCGCGGTGCAGCGCCGTGAAGGCGGCTTTCAGGTCGTCCGGGGACGCGAGGTCGACCTGGAGGCTCGCGTCGGTGCCCGCGTACCGCAGGAGTACGCGCGCGTGCGTCGTGATCGCCTCGTCCGGCAGGCCGTCGGCGCGGAGCTCCGCGCGCGTGCGGTCGGCGAGTTCGGCGCAGAGGGCCGTCACGCGCGCGGGGGTGCCGGGCGCGTCGAGCTCGGCCTCGACGGACCGCTCCCGCATGGCGGTGGCGTCGGCGAGTCCGATGCCGTATGCGGAGAGCACTCCGGCGAGCGGGGGGACGAGCACGGTGTCGACGCCCAGGGCGTCGGCGACGGCGCAGGCGTGCTGACCGCCCGCGCCGCCGAAGCTGGTCAGGGCGTAGCGGGTGATGTCGTGGCCGCGCTGGACGGAGATCTTCTTGACGGCGTTGGCCATGTTGAGGACGGCGATCTCCAGGAAGCCCGCGGCGACCTCCTCGGGGGTGCGGCCGCCGCCGACCTCCTCCGCGAGGGCCGTGAACCGCTCCCGTACGACGTCGGCGTCCAGGGGGAGGTCGGCGCTCTCGCCGAACACGGCGGGGAAATGGGCGGGCTGGACGCGGCCGAGCATGACGTTGGCGTCGGTGACCGTGAGCGGTCCGCCCCGTCGGTAGCAGGCGGGTCCGGGGACGGCGCCCGCCGAGTCGGGGCCCACGCGGTAGCGGCGTCCGTCGAAGTGCAGCACGGACCCGCCGCCGGCCGCGACGGTGTGGATGCTCATCATCGGCGCCCGCATCCGCACGCCGGCGACCTGTGTACCGAGTTCACGCTCGAAGGCGCCGGCGTAGTGCGACACATCGGTGGAGGTGCCGCCCATGTCGAAGCCGATGACCCGGTCGTGGCCCGCCTGTGCCGAGGTGCGGACCATGCCGACGACACCGCCGGCGGGTCCGGACAGGACGGCGTCCTTGCCCCGGAAGTTCGCCGCCTCGCGCAGTCCGCCGTTGGACTGCATGAACATGAGGCGGATTCCGGCGAGTTCGTGGGCGACCTCGTCGACGTACCTGCGGAGGATCGGCGAGAGGTAGGCGTCGACGACGGTGGTGTCCCCGCGCGGGACGAGCTTGATGAGCGGGCTGACCTCGTGCGAGGAACTGACCTGGGTGAAGCCCGTGTCGCGGGCGATCGCCGCGATCCGGGCCTCGTGGGCGGGATGGCGGTAGCCGTGCAGGAGGACGACGGCGGCCGAGCGGAGTCCGTCGCGGTGGGCGGCGGCGAGCGCCCCGGCGACGGCGGGCTCGTCCAGGGGCCGGACCACGTGACCGTGGGCGTCGACCCGCTCGGGGACCTCGATCACGCGCGCGTAGACCGCTTCGGGGAGCACGATCCGGCGGTCGAAGAGCCGGGGCCGGTTCTGGTAGGCGATGCGGAGCGCGTCCCGGAAGCCCTCGGTGACGAGGAGGACGGTCGGCTCGCCGCGCCGCTCCAGGAGGGCGTTGGTGGCGACGGTGGTGCCCATCTTGACGACGGCGATCCGGTCGGCCGGGACGGGTTCGCCGGGCCCGAGACCGAGGAGGAGGCGGATCCCGGCGACGGCGGCGTCGTGACGCCGGGTGGGATCGTGGGAGAGCACCTTGCGCGTGACGAGCCGGCCGTCGGGCCGTCTGCCCACGATGTCGGTGAAGGTGCCGCCCCGGTCGATCCAGAACTCCCAGCGCCCGTTCATCTCCCCATTGTGGCCGCGAGGGCGGCCGCGAGGGCGTCGTCCGCGCGCGCGTCGAGGGGTGCGGTGCCGGTGCCGTCGGCCCAGTGACGCAGTTCCGCACCGGCGAGCAGCAGCAGCTGCGGAAGCAGGTCGTGGCTGCGCCGGAGGAGCCAGCCGGTGCCGGCGGTGGCGAGCCAGACCACGGCCTCCGCCCGGCTCGGCGGCGGCTGGGCGGGCTCCCGCGCGGGCGGGGCGCCGTGGGCGAGTCCCCGGTCGGCGAGGAGCCGGTGGAAGCCCTCGGCGACGGCCCGGTGGCCCCGTTCGCCGGGGTGCAGCCGGTCGGCGCTCCACAGCGTGCGGTCCTCGGTCCAGGAGTCGTCGGCGAGGTGCAGATGGACGGCCCCGTACCGGGCGGAGAGGGCGTGCACGACGGCGTTGACGGAGCGCTGGCGGCGGGCGAGCGGGCGCGCCAGCGGGGGCGGCAGGCCGAGCATCCGGCCCGGGTCGGGCAGGCAGGCGGTCAGGAGTACGGCTCCGGCGGCGTCGAGGTCGGCGCAGACGCGGCCCAGGTGGCGGGCGAGCGCCACGATGTCGAAGGTGCGGCGCAGGGTGTCGTTGACCCCGACCACGACGGAGGCGAGGTGCGGCCGGAAGGCGAGGGCGCGGGGTGCCTGCCGGCCGGCGACGTCGCCGCTGAGGGCCCCGCTGACGGCGAGGTTCAGGAACGCCGTGTCCTGTCCCTCGGCGGCGAGCCCGTCGGCCAGCAGCGGCGCCCACCCCCGCCAGGCGCCGTCCACCCGGTCGCCGACGCCCTCGCTGAGCGAGTCCCCGAGCACGACGAACCTGACGGTGCCGGCGGGATCGGTACGGAGACGGGGCGGGGGTACGCGCGCGGGGGCGGGCGGGGCGGGCGGAACGGCCGAGGCGGGTGGAGCGTCGAAGGCGGACGGAGCGTCCAGGGCGGGCGGAGCGGCCGGCGGGACGGGCGGAGCGGGTGGGACGGGCGCGGCCGGCGGGACGGCCATGGCGGCGCACGGGACGACGACACCCCGGAGGGATGCCGACGCCCGGCCGGGCCCCGGCTCACGGACGGCCGCCGCACCCACACCGGGCCCCGGCTCACGGGCGGGCCCCGGAACCTGGGCCGGGAGGACCGGGACGGATGCCTGGTCCGGTGTCATCGGCGTACCTCCTCGGGCTCGGGGAGGCGCGACTCCGCGGCGGGGAGGGCGTCGTGGGCCCGGAGGAAGGCGGTGACGGAGCGCTCCCAGGTGAAGGCCTCCGCACGCGCGCGTGCGGCGTGACGGCGGGTGGTCTCCGGCGCCGCGAGGAGACCCTGTACGGCGGAGGCGAAGGCTCCCGGGGTGTCCAGGGCGGCCGCCCCCGCCGCGCCGACGACCTCCGGGAGCGCGGAGGAGGCGCTGACCACGACGGGGGTCCCGCAGGCGAGGGCCTCCAGGGCGGAGAGACCGAACGTCTCGGCGGGCCCCGGAGCCAGGCACACGTCGGCCGCCGCCTGGAGGTCCGCCAGGGCCTCGCGGTCGGCGACGTGTCCGAGGAACCGCACCGGGAGCCGCCGTTCGCGTGCCCGCCGCTCCAGGGCGCCCTTCAGCGGCCCGTCGCCCGCGACCACGAGCGCCGCCGCCACGCCCGCGTCCCGCAGCTCGGCGAGGGCGTCCAGGGCGGTTCCGGGCCGCTTCTCGACGGAGAGGCGCGAGCAGAGCAGGAGCAGCACCCGCTCCCCTTCCGCGTACCGGGCGCGGAGCACGCCGCTGCGGCGGCCGGGCCGGCAGCGCTCCAGGTCCACACCGAGCGGGGCCCGTACGACATTGCGCGCCCCGATCCGTACGAACTCCCGCTCCGCCCACTCGGTCGTGCAGACGATCCGCGCGAACGCCCAGGCCGTGCGGCGGTTCAGCCGGTCCGCCGCGCGGGCGGCGAAGGCGGGCGGCACGCCCCAGGTGCGCAGCACGCCGTCCGCGGTCTCGTGGGAGACCATCACCGAGGGCACGCGGGCGCGTCGCGCCCACTCCCCCGTCCACCGCAGGGTCGTGCGGTCCGAGACCTCGATCCGGTCCGGCGCGAGGTCGTCGAGGAGGCGGCGCACCCCGCGGCGGTCGGCGAGGACCCGGTAGCCGCCCGTGCCGGGCAGCACCGGGCCGGGGAGGGTGATGACCCGCCCCTGCTCGGTGCGGACGTCGCTCGCGGCTCGGCCGGGGACGATGAGGACGGGTTCGTGCCCGGCCTCCCGGTAGCCCCGGCCGAGCCGGTCGAGAGCGGTGCGGAGACCGCCCGAGGTGGGGGTCACGAAGTTGGCGAGCCGCACGATGCGGAGCCCGCCGCCGTCGCCGCTCATGCCGCGACCACCGTCCGCTCCCGCAGGACCTCCAGGTAGTGCCCGATCAGCTCGTCGCCGAGGGCCTCCCAGGTGCGGCCCTCGACGGTGGCCCTGCCGGCCCGGCCGTAGGCGGCGCGCAGCTCGGGCGACGCCGCGAGCGAGGCGACGGCGTCGCGCAGCGCCGCCGGGTCCCCCGGGGGTACGAGGAGTCCGGTGCGACCGTGGTCGACCAGGTCCAGGGGGCCGCCGGCGGCCGGGGCGACGACCGGGACACCGCTCGCCATGGCCTCCTGGACCGTCTGGCAGAAGGTCTCGAACGGCCCGGTGTGCACGAAGACGTCCAGGGAGGCGAAGATCCGGGCGAGGTCGTCGCCGGTGCGGCGGCCGAGGAACCGGGCGTCCGGCAGGGCGCCGCGCAGCGCCGGCCCGCTCGGCCCGTCCCCGACGACCACAAGACGTACGCCGGGGACCCTTCCCGCGCCGGCGAGGAGGTCCACGCGCTTCTCGGGGGCGAGGCGGCCCACGTACCCGACGAGGAGCTCCCCGTCCGGGGCGAGTTCCGCGCGCAGGGCGTCGTCGCGCAGCCCGGGGCGGAAGCGGACGGTGTCCACCCCGCGGCCCCAGAGCCTGATGCGGCCGATGCCGTGGGCCTCCAGGTCGCGGACGGCGGCGGAGGACGGGGCGAGGGTGCGGTCGGCGGCCCCGTGGACGGCGCGGAGGCGGCGCCAGGCGGCTCCCTCGCCGGTTCCCACGTAGGTACGGGCGTAGCCGGCGAGATCGGTCTGGTAGACGGCGACGGCGGGGATGCCGAGCCGGGTGGCGGCCGTCATCCCGCGCACCCCGAGGACGAACGGTCCGGCGAGGTGGACGAGGTCGGCGCGGTGGGCGGCGATGGCCGCGGCGACGCGACGGCTGGGCAGGGCGACGCGCACCTGCGGATAGCCGGGAAGAGGGAGGGAGGGCACCCGGACGACGGCGCAGGGGGCGTCGGCGTCCGCGGCCGGGTCGGCGACGGCGGGGGCGATGACGAGCGGGGTGTGGCCCCGCCGGACGAGGTGGCGCGCGGTCTGCAGGGCGCAGTGCGCCACACCGTTGACGTCGGGAGGGAAGGATTCGGTGACGATGACGACACGCATACGGGTGTTGTCGTCGCGTTCGGCGTGTCCCCGCCAACGTCGATCTGGACGGGGAGGGAACGTCCCATGAGCGTTTCGCGCGGGGCACGCGGGCGGCCGGAACGGTCGGGCTTCTCGACCGGTCCTCCGGGGCGGGAACGTCCCATGAGCGTTTCGCGCGGGGCACGCGGGCGGCCGGAACGGTCGGGCTTCTCGACCGGTCCTCCGGGGCGGGGCCTCGCGCGGCGGGTTCTCCGCCGGGGGCCGCGCCGCCCCGGAGCCGGGTGGCGGGGGGACGACCGGGTCCGACCGGTGGGGCCGGACCTCGACCGGGCCGCGTCAGACCTGGAGGTCCGGCCCTATGCGGTTGCGTACCGCGGTCTGGACCTCGACCTCCTCGGCCGGGTCCGCCGCGAGGCGGCGCAATCGCTCGGCGACGCGCACGTCACCGGTCTCGGCGTGCTGGGCCGCGACCTCGCGGGTGGTCTCCTCGCAGTCCCAGAGGCATTCGACGGCGAAGCCGGTCGCGAAGGTGGGGTCGGTGGTGGCGAGGGCGCGGGCCACGCGCCCGCGGAGCTGGGACGAGGCCGTCTCGCGGTAGACGTGGCGCAGCACGGGGGCCGCGCAGGCGATGCCGAGGCGGCCGGCGCCGTCCACGAGCCCGCCGAGCGCGGGCGCGTCGGGTCCCTCGGACCGGATGGTGTCGCGGAGCGCGCCGAGGACGGAGGGGGAGTCCTGGGCGGTGCCACGGCAGGCGAGGACGTCGGCGGCGGCCGCGCCGAGGGCGTCGGTCCGGCGGACCCACGCGCGGGCGCGGGCGACGGCGTCGTCTCCGCACATGCGGCGGTACGCGGCGATCGCGGCCTCGGCGACCTCGCGGGAGTCGCCGTCGGCGGCGGCCTCGACGAGGTCGAGGACGGCGGGGTCCCGTGACTCGGCGAGGTGGTGCAGGGCGGCGCCCCTGGCTCCCACGGAGCCGTGCCGGGCGGCGGCGAGGAGTTCGGGCCGGTCCTCGGGGCCGGCGACGGCGGTGAGGCAGCGGGCGGCGGGGGCGTACAGCACGGCTCCGCGCTCGTATCCCTCCTGCGCCCAGTCGAGGACCGCGCGCACGCTCCAGCCGGGGCGGGGCCCGGCGGGGCTCATCTGGCGCTGCCAGCGGTCGAAGGAGCCCTGTTCCTGGGCGGCCCTGACCCGGGCGCCGACGGCGTCGCGCTGGTCCTCGGCCCACAGCCGCCACGGGCGGGGCTCGAAGGCGTCCCGTACGACTCCGGCCAGCTCGGCGTCGCCCTCGGCGTCGGCCGGGAAGCGGGCCAGCACGGGAACGGCGAGCGCGCGGAGGCCGGCGTCGTCGTCGCGGAGCGCGAGCTCGTCGAGGGCCCAGGCCCAGTTGGTGCCGGTCGCCGCGTACCGCCGGAGCAGCAGCAGGGCGTCCTGGCGTCCGTAGGAGGCGAGGTGCCCGAGGACGGCGAGCGCGAGCCCGGTCCTGGACTCCTCGGTGTCGAGGATGTCCTCGGCGCCGAAGAGATGCGCCTCGATCTCGTCGAGACCTCCGTGGAGGTCCAGGTAGAGACGGGCGTAGTAGAGGGAGCGGTTCTCGACCTGCCAGTCGTGGCGGGGGTCGTCGAGAACGCAGTGGTTGAGGGCCGCGAGGGCCTCGGCGCGTGGCGCGGCGAGTGCGTGCAGGGTGCCGTCGCCGCGGCCCCGCTGCAGCAGGCCGAGCAGGGTGCCGCTCGGCGCTATGACTGGATCGAACATGGGGAGACGCCTCACATCAAGCTGTCGACACGACCGGGGGATACCGGGAAGACCCGGGTCGGGCGGTACATCGCCCGTACGCCTAGGCCGTGCGGCAACATGTCGGGCCGCTTGTCGTCCATCGCCTGCCAGTGACCATCTTCCTCAGCCTCTCGTCGGTGGCCCGTTTTGCCGGGCCCGACGTCATGATGACCCACCCATTTCGCCACCGCGACCACATTTACGACGCCGCTCTCACCTGGGGTTCAGCGCTCGTTCACCGGGATCCGAAGAGCTCGAGCAGTTCGGCCTTGCCGAACATCCGTGCGGTGTCGGCGGCGGACGGAGTCCCGGCTTCCGGATTTGCGCCGCCGGCGAGGAGAGCGCGGACGACGGCGTCCTCCCCCTTGAAGACGGCTCCGGCGAGCGGGGTCTGGCCGCGGTCGTTGGCGCGGTCGGCGTCCGCACCGCGCGCGAGGAGGGCGGAGACCGCGGCGGCGTGGCCGTGGTAGGCGGCGAGCATGACGAGGGAGTCGCCCTTGTCGTTGGTGAGGTTCGCGGGGACCCCGGCGTCGACGTAGGCGGCCAGCGCTTCGGCGTCCCCGGTGCGGGCGAGGTCGAAGACCTTGGACGCCAGCTCGATGACCTCGGGGTCCGGAGTCTCGCTCATCGGGTGGCCCGCCTCTCTCCTGCGTTGTCGACCTGTGCACGGCAAGCGCGGCCGTACGAGTGAATCGACAGGGTACTGCCCGTTCGGTGACATGACCGCGCCCGCCCGAGGCAAAGATCACGGCAGTCCGCCGTCGGCCGCTCCTCTAGCGCACGCCGGGCATTTCGCCACTCGACAGCCCGTTCGACGTCCGCCGGTCAAGTGAAATCACCCGTTTTTCACCCTAATGCACCTTTAGTCACATAGATACTTGCTGTGAACTTGGAAGGACTCATGGTGACTGTCCCCTCAACCAGGAGAACAACCAATGATCCTGTCCATCTCAGGCGTGGTCCTGCTCGGCATCATCTGCTTCCTGTTCTTCAAGAAGGACGGGATGAAGGCCTCGCACGCCCTCGTCAGCGCGCTGTTCGGCTTCTACCTCGCGGGTACGGCCATCGCCCCGAGCATCACGGCGGGCGGGCAGAGCCTCGCCGGCCTCCTGGGCGGGATCAAGTTCTGACGCCCTTCCGTCCCTTCCATCACCTCAGGAGTACTTCGTGGCCCGGCGACCACTCCCCCGCATTCTGAGCAGCGGCAGCGCACAGATCGCTCGAAGTCGAGAGATCGCGCGCACGGCCGCCGACAGTGCCACCGACGTGCTCCATCCACTGATCACGGTCTCCCGTGGTCTGCGGAAGCTGGCCGCGTCCGCGCGCGCCAAGTGGGCCGCGACCCCCAAGGAACGGCGTGGACCGACGCTGCTCCTGGTCGCGGCCTGCGTCCTGGTCGTCGCACTCATGCCGTACGGGCCGCTCCTCGCGCTCGTCACGCTCATGGCCGCGGCCGCGTGGAGAGGACGCGAACGCCCGGTCGTCAAGACCGGACCCGACGACGACGAGATCGCCCGGCTCAAGGGCCTGTACGAGGCCCTCGTGCCGTACTTCTCCGTCGCGGAGGACCCCGCCCCGCTCTTCGCCCACGGCGGCGACTGGAGCGGCGCCTTCACGGAGTACGCCTTCGACGAGGACGGGCGTCCCACCCGGCTGAAGATCGCCTACCCGCCGTACTTCACCGACGGCGAGCCCGCCGCACGCGCGCGCATCGAGCAGTTGCTGCACGCCAAGTCCGGGCGCGGCCGTGAGTACCGCTTCGACTGGGACGAGGAGGGCAACCGGCTCGTCATGAGCGTGCTGCCCGCCCTGCCCACCACCATCGCCGCCCAGCGCTTCGTCACCGTGCCGGGCGAGACCGTCCTGGGCTTCACCGACGCGGACGCCGTGCAGCGGACCGTGCCCGTGGTCGCCTCGGACGGTACGGAGGACGCGCCGGCCGTGGTCTGGCGCACCGGCCCCCGCTCCACCGAGCCGCACCTGCTGGTCGTCGGCCAGCCGGGCAGCGGCACCACCTCGCTGCTGCGCTCGATCGCGCTCCAGGCCCTCCCCCACGGCGACGTGCTGATCGTCGAGGGCGGTGGCACCGGCGAGTACGCGTGCCTCACCGGCCGCGACGGCGTCCTGGCCGTCGAGTGCGGGCTCTCCGGCGCCCTGGCCACCCTGGAGTGGGCGGCGCACGAGACGGAACGACGGCTGATCGCCGCCAACCGGGCCCGCCAGGCCGGCCACCCGGCCCCCGAGGACACCCGGCGGCCGCTCTGGATCCTGCTCGACCGGCCCGGCGTCCTCGGCGACCTGGCGGCCGCCGACGGCCGCCCCGACCCGCAGGAGCTGCTCCAGGTGCCGCTGCGGCACGGCCGCGCGGCCCAGGTCACGGTGGTGGTCGCCGAGCAGTTCGACAGCGCGGACACCCTGAGCGAGGCGGTACGGAACCACACCAGGGCCCGGATCGTGCTCGGTCCCGCAGCCCCCGACCAGATCGCCGCCGTCCTCGGCACCGAGCCGCACACCACCCCGACGCCCCAGGTCCCCGCGGGCCGCGGCTACGCGCGCCTGGGCACCGGACCGGTGCTGCGCCTCCAAGTGCCGGCGACCCCCGACCCGTACGACGACGCGACGAGCGAGGCGCACCGGCAGGCGGTGCTCGAACTCCTCCCGGAGCGCCGTGCGGAGACGACCATGGCGATCGAGAAGATCACCGTGAAGAGCCCCGAAGCGGCGCCCCGCCCCGAACCGGCCCCGGCACCCCGCGCCGAGCCGGACCCCGGCCCCGCCCCGCTGCACGCCCCCGTCCCCGCGGAGGGCTGAAGCACCACGCGCGCGTGAAGAGGCCGGTACGGACCCCAGGTCCGTAC
>NZ_JBHTSA010000120.1:0-16633 GCF_042795405.1 Streptomyces sp. NPDC056480
GCCGGGGGTGGAGCAGCCCTCCCCGGCCGACGTCAGCGGCATCCGGCGTCGGCCCCGGCCGCTGCGCGGTGTCCTGTGCTACCCCCGGCCGATGTACGGCATCGTCGTCGCCATCACCGTCGCGAACTGCACGTTCGCCTCCAGCGGCAGGGCCGCCATGTGCACCACCGTGGCCGCCACGTCCGCCGCGTCCATCACCGGTTCCGCCGCCAGTTCGCCGTTGGCCTGGAGGATGCCGGTCTGCATGCGGGCCGTCATCTCCGTCGCCGCGTTGCCGATGTCAAGCTGGCCGCAGGCGATCCGGTACGGGCGGCCGTCGAGCGACAGGGACTTCGTCAGGCCCGTCATCGCGTGCTTCGTCGCCGTGTACGCGATCGAGTGCGGGCGCGGTACGTGGGCTGAGATCGAGCCGTTGTTGATGATCCGGCCGCCCTGCGGCGACTGTTCCTTCATGGTCCGGAAGGCCGCCTGGGCGCACAGGAACGCGCCCGTCAGGTTGACGTCGACGACCGCGCGCCAGGTGTCCGGGTCCAGGTCCTCGACGGGGACGCCGCCGCCCGCGAACGTGCCGGCGTTGTTGAAGAGCAGGTCGACGCGGCCGTAGCGGTCGCGTACCGCCGAGAAGAGGGCCGTCACCTCCTCCGCCGAGGTCACGTCCGTGGGGACGGTCAGGAAGTCCCCGGCGGGCAGGGCCGCCGCCGTCTCCTCCAGGGCCTCCGGCCGCCGTCCCGCCAGGGCCACCGACCAGCCGGCCGCCGCCAGGGCGAGGGCCACACTCCGGCCGATGCCCGATCCCGCTCCCGTCACCACTGCGATGCTCATGGGCGCGCAGCGTACGCGAGACGTGTGCCCCATGAACTCATTGTCCCGACACGTGGATGTTCTGTACCCGACAACGTGAGGTCGTCCCGTCCCCCTCGAATGACGGAAGGGCAGCATCCGTCTGGGGAGGGGCACATGAACCGCGTACACGACGTTCACGAGCATTCCGAGGAACTCCGCGCCGCCGCACGCCACTTGGGCCGCCGAAGGTTCCTCACCGTCACCGGGGCCGCCGCCGCGCTCGCCTTCGCCACGCAGCTCCCGGCCGCGGGTTCGGCGGCCGCCGCCGAGCTCGACGGGCGGCGCATATCGGAGGACCCGTTCACCCTCGGCGTGGCGTCCGGCGACCCGCTGCCCGGCTCCGTCCTGCTGTGGACCCGGCTCGCGCCCCGCCCCTTCGAGCCCGGCGGCGGACTGCCCGCCGAGCGGGTCTCGGTCCACTGGGAGCTCGCCCGCGACGAGCGCTTCACCCGGACGGTGCGCCGGGGCCGGGCCACCGCGCACCCGGAGTTCAGCCACACCGTCCACGTCGAGGTCGAGCACCTCGACCCCGACCGGGAGTTCTTCTACCGCTTCCGCGCCGGCGCCTGGACCAGCCCCGTCGGCCGTACCCGCACCGCACCCGCCCCCTGGGCCCGCAACGCCGGTCTGAAGCTCGCGGCCGTCTCCTGCCAGGCGTACCACGACGGGTACTTCACGGCCTACCGCCACCTCGCGCAGGAGGACGTCGACGTCGTCTTCCACCTCGGCGACTACCTCTACGAGTACGCCGTGAACGCCACCGGCGGCGCCCGCGCCTACACCGACCGGACCCTCCCGGCCGTCTTCAACCGCGAGACGCTCACCCTGGACGACTACCGGCTCCGGTACGGGCTCTACAAGTCGGACCCAGACCTGCGCGCCGCGCACGCCGCCCATCCCTTCGTCGTCACCTGGGACGACCACGAGACCGAGAACAACTACGCGGGCGGCACCCCCGAGAACGACGTCCCGCCGGAGGAGTTCCTGCTCCGCCGCGCCGCCGCCTACCGCGCCTACTGGGAGCACCAGCCGCTCCGCACGCCTCAGCGGCCGCAGGGGCCCGACATGCGGCTCTACCGCCGGCTGCGGTTCGGACGGCTCGCCCAGTTCGACATCCTCGACACCCGCCAGTACCGCTCCGACCAGGCGTACGGCGACGGCTGGCAGGTCCCGGGCCCGGAGTCCGAGAACCCGGCGCGGACGATGACCGGGGCCACGCAGGAGCGCTGGCTGCTCGACGGCTGGCGCGGCTCCCGCGCCCGCTGGAACGTCCTGCCGCAGCAGGTCGTGTTCGCCGAGCGCCGTGACCGCGCCACCGCCGACTTCAAGCTCTCCATGGACTCCTGGGACGGCTACCCGGCCTCCCGGCAGCGGATCCTCGCCGGCGCCGGGGCCGCCGGGGTGGAGAACCTGATGGTGCTCACCGGGGACGTCCACGTCGGCTACGGCCTCGACATCAAGGCCGACTTCCGCGACCCGGCCTCGCGGACCGTCGGCACCGAGATCGTCGCCACCTCCATCACCAGCGGCAAGGACGGCGCCGACCGTCCGTCGAACTACGACAAGCTCATGCAGGCCAACCCGCACCTGAGGTTCTTCAACGGGCGGCGCGGCTATGTGACGGTCGCGCTCGGCGAGGAGACCGCCCGGGCCGACTTCCGCACGGTGCCGTACGTGACGACCCAGGGCGCCCCCGTCACCACGGCCGCCTCCTTCGTCACGGAGGCGGGCGACCCGGGCCTCAAGCCGGTGTGACCCCGGGCCTCAGGCCCGCGTGACCGCCGTCTCCTCCTGCGGGTAGCGGACGCCGATGCGGTCCCGTACCGCGTCGAGCGTCCGCATCACCGCGAGCGAGCCGTCGAGGGGGACGAGCGGGGACTCCGTCGCGCCCGCCCGCAGGCAGCGCATGACCTCGGCGGCCTCGTGCCGGAGGGAGTGGGGATCGTCCGACGACGTGAACTCCTCCGGCTCGTGGCCGTTGCGGTGCAGGGTGAAGCGCTCGGGGAAGAAGAAGCCGCGCGGGAGGTCGATCCGGCCGAGCGTGCCCGTCACCGAGGCCGTCAGCGGGGTGTCCGCGTCGAGCGAGCAGGACAGCAGCGCCGACGCCCCCGAGTCCGACCATCCGAGCAGCATGCCGGTGTTCAGGTCGACGCCCTCGGGCGAGAGCAGCGCGTGCGCGTGCACCGTGTCCGGCTCGCCGAGCAGCAGCTGCGCGAACGACACCGGGTACACGCCCAGGTCGAGCAGCGCCCCGCCGCCCACCGCCGGGTCCCGCAGCCGGTGGTCCGCCGCGAAGGGGCCCGCGAGCCCGAAGTCCGCCTGTACGGTCCTGATCTCGCCGATCGCCCCGTCGCGGACCAGCTCCGCGAGGCGCCGGATCAGCGGGTTGCAGTACATCCACATGGCCTCCATCAGGAAGAGGCCACGGTCCCGCGACAAGGTGACGAGTTCCTCTGCCTCGCGGGCGTTGAGCGTGAGAGCCTTCTCGCAGAGCACCGCCCTGCCCGCCTCCAGGGCGCGGCCGGCCGCCTCCCGGTGCGCGTGGTGCGGGGTCGCCACGTACACCACGTCGACGTCCGCGTCGGCGAAGAGCCCGGCCCACTCGCCGTACGCGCGCGGGATGCCGAACCGGTCCGCGAAGGCCTTCGCGGACGCATCCGTACGGGACGCCACCGCGACGACCTCCGCACCGTCGAGCGTCAGCAGGTCCGTGGTGAACCGCTCCGCTATGCCGCCCGTCGCCAGGATTCCCCAGCGCACCGTCTCACCCATGTCCCCACCCGTCCCCATCTGTCCCACCGGTCCCACAGAGGTCTCGACCATGCCGGTCGAGCTGAGAGCATAGGCAAGGATTCAACGAAATGGAGCGGTCGATGCCGGAGAGCGGCCAGAAAACAACACAAGGGCACATAATCGAAAGAGCCCCCGAGTTGATCGGCAACGCGACCGCCCGGCGCACCGGGCTGCTCGTCACCCTCGTCCTCGGCGGGCTCACCGCACTGCCCCCGCTCTCCATGGACATGTACCTCCCGGCCCTGCCCGAGGTCACCGGCGCGCTGAACGCCCCCGCCGCCACCGTCCAGCTCACCCTCACCGCCTGCCTCGCCGGCATGGCCCTCGGCCAGCTCGTCGTCGGCCCCATGAGCGACAAGTGGGGCCGCCGCCGGCCGCTGCTCATCGGCATGATCGTGTACGTCCTCGCCACCGCCGTCTGCGCCCTCGCCCCCACCGCCGAGATGCTCATCGGCTTCCGGCTGCTCCAGGGCCTCGCCGGCGCCGCCGGCATCGTCATCGCCCGCGCGGTCGTCCGCGACCTGTACGACGGCGTGGAGATGGCCCGGTTCTTCTCCACCCTGATGCTGATCTCCGGCGTCGCCCCGATCATCGCGCCCCTCATCGGCGGCCAGATCCTGCGGATCACCGACTGGCGGGGCGTCTTCTACGTCCTCACCGTCATCGGCGTCCTCCTCACCCTCGTCGTCTGGCGCTTCCTCGCCGAGACCCTGCCGCCCGAGCGCCGGCACGAGGGCGGGGTCGGCCAGGCCCTGCGCACCATGAAGGGACTGCTCGCCGACCGCGTCTTCGCCGGGTACATGCTGACCGGCGGCCTCGCCTTCGCCGCCCTCTTCGCGTACATCTCGGCCTCGCCGTTCGTCGTCCAGGAGATCTACGGGGCCTCGCCGCAGACCTTCAGCCTGCTCTTCGGCCTCAACTCGATCGGCCTCGTCGCCGTCGGCCAGATCAACGGCAAGCTGCTCGTCGGCCGCGTCAGCCTCGACAAGGCGCTCGGCTGGGGCCTCGGGATCATCCTCGTCTCCTCCCTCGCGCTGCTCCTCATGACCAGCGGCGTCTTCGGGGAGGTCGGTCTCGTCCCGATCGCGGCCGGACTCTTCGTCCTCATGTCCGCGATGGGTCTCGCCATGCCGAACACCAACGCCCAGGCCCTGATGCGCACCCCGCACGCCGCCGGCTCCGCTTCCGCGCTGCTCGGCACGACGTCCTTCCTCGTCGGTGCCGTCGCCTCCCCGCTCGTCGGCATCGCCGGCGAGCACACCGCCGTCCCGATGGCCGTCGTCCAGCTGACCTGCGCCGTCCTGGCCCTGGCCTGCTTCCTCGGCCTGTGCAGGCCGTGGCAGACGGCCACGTCCGCCGCGTCGGCCACCTCGGCCACGGGGAGCTAGCCCGGCGGTGAGCCGCCGGTCGTTCCGCGGCCGGCGGTGTCACGATCTCCGGGACGGACGGGAGGACCGGGGAACACCGGGAGCTCGCCGCCTTCCTGGACGGACTCGACCTCGACGCGGCCGAACGGCGCGCGGCGTTCGTCCGCTGAGCCGACGGCGCGAGGTGTGCGGCCCGGTGCCGGCCATACCCCCCCCGCGCGACACGGGAGGCCGGGCTCCGCGGGCCGCCGGGGCCGCCGGGTCCCGCCGGTCCCGCCGCCTAGACTGTCTCGGTGAACGCCTCCGCTCCCTCCGCCGACTCCCTGCGCGCCGCCCTCGCCGGGCTCCTCGACGGACTCCCGCCCAAGCAGGCCGCCCGGGCCGTCGACCGGCTGATCGCCAACTACCGGGGGACCACCCCGACGGACGCCCCCGTGCTGCGCGACCGCTCCGACGTCGCCGCGTACGCCGCGTACCGGATGCCGGCGACCTTCGAGGCGGTACGGGGCGCCCTCGGCGCCCTGCGCGAGGCGGCGCCCGACTGGGAGCCGCGTACCCACACCGACGTCGGCGGCGGTACGGGCGCGGCCGGCTGGGCCGTCGCCGAGGCCTGGGGCGAGCGGCCGCCCCGCACCACCGTCCTCGACTGGGCCGAGCCGGCCCTGGCCCTCGGGCGCGAGCTCGCCGCCGGGACCCTGGACGCCGAGTGGCGCACGGCCAGGATCGGCGGCGCGCTGCGGCTCGCCGACACCGACCTCGTCACCGTCTCGTACGTGCTCAAGGAGCTGACCGAGGCCGACCGGGCCGCCCTCGTGAGCGAGGCGGCGCGTGCCGCGCAGACGGTCGTGATCGTCGAGCCCGGCACTCCCGACGGCTACGAGCGGATCATCGCGGCCCGCGCGCTGCTGATCGAGGCCGGGTTCACGGTCGCCGCGCCCTGCCCGCACAGCGGGGCCTGCCCGATCGAGCCGGGGACGGACTGGTGCCACTTCTCGGCCCGGGTCAGCCGTTCCTCGCTGCACCGGAAGGTCAAGGGCGGCTCGCTGCCGTACGAGGACGAGAAGTTCAGCTACGTGGCGGCGACCCGGTTCCCGGCGGCGCCTGCGGTCTCCCGCATCACCCGCAGGCCGCAGATCCGCAAGGGCCTGGTCCTCCTCGACCTGTGCGGCCCGGACGGCCTGGCCCGCGACACGGTCACCAAGCGCCACGGCCCGCTCTACAAGCAGGCCCGCGACGCGGAGTGGGGCGACGCCTGGCCGCCGGAGGACGAGGGCTGAGAGCCCCGGCCGCGCGTGCCCCCGGAAGCGCCCCCCGCAGTCACGTTTCAGCGGACCAGGAGGGGCACTCCTCGGAGGCGTCGGCCCCGGCCGGCGCCCTGCGGGCTAGGGCCGCAGCTCCTGGGTGCAGCACTTCACGCTGCCGCCGCCCTTGAGCAGTTCACCCAGGTCCATGCCGACCGGCTCGAAGCCCCGCTGCCGCAGCGGGTCGAAGAGGCCCACCGCCGCCTGGGGGAGCAGGACGTTCCGGCCGTCGCTGACCGCGTTCAGGCCGAGGGCCGCCGCGTCCTCGGCCGTCGCGATCAGGGCGTCGGGGAAGAGCCGGGCGAGCACCGCGCGGCTGCCCGGGGAGAAGGCGTCCGGGTAGTACATGACCTCGTCGCCCGCGTCGTCCAGGACGCACAGCGCCGTGTCCAGGTGGTAGTAGCGCGGGTCCACCAGTTCGAGGCCGATCACCGGGCGGCCGAAGAACTCCTGCGCCTCGTCGTGCGAGAGCGGGCTGGAGCGGAAGCCGCGCCCTGCGAGGATCCAGGAGGCGGTGACGGCGAAGTCCCCCTCGCCCTCGTTGACGTGGTCCGGAGCCCGTACGTCGTCGGCCGCCCAACCGTTTCCCCGGAACCAGGCCAGATGCGCCCCGGCCTCGGCCGCGCGCTCCGCGTGGGCGAACCTCGCTCCGAGGACCCGGCCGTCGACGACGGTGGCGCCGTTCGCCGCGAAGACCATGTCCGGCAGCGCCGGGTCGGGGGCGAGGAGCTCGACCGTGTGGCCGAGGGCGCGGTAGCGGTCGCGCAGGTCCTCCCACTGGGCGAGGGCGAGCGGCAGGTCGACCGGTTTCGTGGGGTCCATCCAGGGGTTGATGGAGTACGTCACCGTGAAGTGCGTGGGTGGGCACATCAGGTAACGGCGGGGCGAGGACGTGCGCGGAGTGGTGCGCAATGAGGGCTCCTCACGGACGGGAGGTCAGAGGCGCCGGCGGGGTGTCGATCCGCCGGATCGGTGACCCCATGGTCCGCCTTCCGGGCCCGCCGCGCTGTGGACCGTTCGGGTGGTTCGGCTCTGGCCACGACTCGCGAGACGTGGCGTCTCGCGCGCTGCTAGATTGGGCCCATGTCCGACACCAAGGCCCCCGACGCCTCCCGCCGCAGCGAGCGCTCCCGCCGCGCCATCTTCGACGCCGCCCTCGCCCTCGTCTCCGAGAACGGCTACGCGAAGACCACCATCGAGGGCATCGCCGCCCGCGCCGGGGTCGGCAAGCAGACCATCTACCGCTGGTGGCCCTCCAAGGCCGCCGTCCTCCTCGACGCCTTCCTGGACCTCGCGGCCCGCGCCAACGAGGCGGCTCGGCATGAGGACGCCCGCGGCGGGGAAGGGGCCGGTGAGATCCCCGACACCGGCGACCTCGCCGCCGACCTCAAGTACGTCCTGCGCGCCACCGTCGACGAGATGAACGACCCGGCCTTCGACGCCCCCACCCGCGCCCTCGCCGCCGAGGGCATCGTCGACCCCGAGCTCGGCGCCCGCTTCACCGAGGCGCTCCTCGAACCGCAGCTCCAGTACTACGCCCGCCGCATCGGGGCGGCCCAGGCGGCCGGCGACGTGGACCCCGGCATCGACCCCCGGATCGCCCTCGAACTCCTCGTCGGACCGCTCCACCACCGCTGGCTCCACCGCACCCTGCCGCTGACCCACGCGTACGCCGACAGCCTCGTCGACCTCGCCCTGCGCGGCCTCGCGCCGAGGGCCTGAAACGTCCCTCGCACACCGGTTCCACACCCCGGTTCCGCACTCCGGTCACCCAGGGCGCAGGATGGTGGGACCATGGGCAGAGCCGAACGGGCGAGCATGAGGTGTGAGGGGATAGATGGGCGACGGGATCGGCCGCTACCGCGGCACGGAGAGCAAACTCGCACAGTGGCTGCGCAGGCGCCCGAAACGCACCGCGGCCGACGACGAGAACGACCGCGAGAAGCTGCTCCTGGCCGTCGCCGCCGCCGGGCTGCCCCTCGCCCCCGCCGCGTATCCCGTCGGCTACAGCTGTTCCTGTGAGCGGATCGGCTGTCCGACCCCCGCCCGGCACCCGGTCTCCTTCGCCTGGCAGACGCAGTCGACCACCGACCGCGCCCAGATCGAGCGCTGGGCCCGCAACGAGCCCGAGGCGAACTTCATCACCGCCACCGGCATGGTCCACGACGTCCTCGACGTACCGCTCGCCGCCGGTCGCGCCGCCCTGGAGCGCCTCCTCGCCGAGGGCGTCGAGGTCGGACCGGTCGCCGAGTCCGCCGACGTCGACACGGTCGGCGGCCGGATGCTCTTCTTCACCGCCACCCGCGGCACCCCCGAGGACGAGGACGAGTGGTGGCCGTGTGAGCTCGACTGTCACCCCGAGACCATGGACGAGCACCCGGGACTCCGCTGGCACTGCCGCGGCAGCTACGTCCTCGTGCCGCCCGCCCGGCTCCCCGGGGACGAGAGCGCCCATCCGGTCGTCGCCTGGCTCCGGGGCCCCGAGCACCCGCTGCCGGACCCGCTGAACCTTCTGGACACCCTCCAGGAGGCCTGCGCCCGCCACGCGGCCGCGCGCGAGGCGGAGAGCGACGGCGAGCACACGGCCCACGAGATCGCCTGGCCGCTGACCCGCTGACCCGCTGACCCGCCGGCCCTCTCGCCCGCCGGCCCGCTTGACCCGCCGACCGGCCCGCTTGCCCCGCCGACCGCCCGCTCGACCCGCCGACCGGCCGGGGAACGGCGCCTGAGCGGCGGCCCGAGCCGGGGTCCGCTCAGCAGCCGACCCGGCGGCCCGAGCCGGGGTCCGCTCAGCGGTCGACCGGGCCCTACGAGCCCTGCGCGCCCACCACGCCCTGGAGCCGGGCCTTGACCGTGACCGCGTCGCGGTCGGTGCCCGACGGCTTCACGAGGACCGCCTGGTTGGACACCCACTCCTTGGTGACCGTGTTCTTGACCTCGCCGGTCAGCAGCGCCTTGATGTCGGGGTCGACCTTGGGCCGGTAGCCCGGCGCCGCCGTCTGCCGCTCGAAGAACCGCGTCGCGAAGAAGACGAACGCGCCGCCGTCCTTCGTCCGCAGCCCGAGCGGCGCGAAGTCGCCCTGGTCCGCGACCCGGTCCAGGTACTGGGTGGCGAGCCCCGGGCGCTTGGCGGCCTTCTGCCGCTGCTCCCGCAGCAGCGTCGTGTGCGGCCCCGCCGCGTACGGCCCCGGCTGCCCGTCCTTCAGGTACGCGACGTACCGCGTGCCGAGGTCCTGGGGCGCGACGGCGAGCGTGTCGGTGTCCGCGGCGACCGGCACCGCGTACCCGTCCTCCTCGGCGAACTCGGGCACCTGCGCCGGGCTCAGGATCACCAGGTGGGCCGCCTCCCACAGCTGCTGGGGCCCGTTGCGCACGAAGACGACGAGCCAGCGCTGGTCGCCGGCGCCCTCGTCGGTGTCCAGGTTGGGGTCGGTGTCCGCGAGGAACCAGCGCGGCCAGCCCGCCTTCGCGGGCAGCACGAAGCGCGCGTCCGACAGTTCCAGGGGGCGGTGGTTCGGGTTGCCGCCGGGGGACGTCACCGCCCGCGCGCGCAGACCCGCCTGGTTGATCTCGCCCAGCGGACCGGTGACCCGGTTCGCGACCAGGGCCGGGTCGTGGGCCTTGTCGGCCCGGTTGTAGGCGGTGGTGAAGTCGGCGAGCGCCTGTGCGGCCTCGGCCCGGGTGGCCGCCGGCATCAGGGCGAGCTCACCGTGCACGGTGACGCAGCCGCTCGCCGTCAGCGCGAGGACGGTCGCGGCCGCCGTGGCCGCGAGGAGACGTACGGGGCGCGCGGGGCGCGTGGCTCTCGTGGGTCGCGTGGACCGTCCTGCCGACAGCCGCTCAAGCGGTCGTCCCGGCGCTCGCCTCAGCGTCAGCCTTCTCATCGGTCGCCTTCTGCTTCTTCACCCGCGTGGACGGACCCGACCCTATCGGGGCCAGGAACAGCGCGAGCGTCGGGACCAGATACAGCGCCCACACCGTGACCTGAAGGACCGTCGGGTTCGGCTGGAAGTTGAAGACGCCCTTGAGGAGCGTGCCGTACCAGCTGTCCGGCGGGATCGTCGCCGAGATGTCGAAGGCCTTGTCCGCGAGGCCGTCGAGGAAGCGGGCCTCCTGGAGGTCGTGCACGCCGTACGCGAGGACGCCCGCCGCCACCACGACCAGCATCCCGCCGGTCCAGGTGAAGAACTTGGCCAGGTTGATCCTCAGCGCGCCCCGGTAGAACAGCCAGCCGAGGAGCACCGCCGTGAGCAGGCCGAGCAGGACGCCGGCCAGCGGTGCGAACGTGCCGTCCGATGAGGCGCGGACCGACGCCCACACGAACAGCGCCGTCTCCAGGCCCTCGCGGCCCACGGCGAGGAACGCGGTGGCGACCAGCGCGCCCGTGCCCATCCGGAGGGCGGCGTCCAGCTTGCCGTGCAGCTCGGCCTTGAGGTGCCGGGCGGTGCGCCGCATCCAGAAGACCATCCAGGTCACCAGGACGACCGCGACGATCGAGAGCGAGCCGCCGAGCAGCTCCTGCGCCTCGAAGGTCAGCTCCTGGGAGCCGAACTCGAGTCCGGCCCCGAAGGCCAGGGCCACCCCGACGGCCACGCCGATGCCGATCCAGACGGGCTTCAGCGCGTCCCGCCGGCCGGTCTTCACCAGATAGGCGATGAGGATGCAGACGACCAGGCTGGCCTCGAGGCCTTCGCGCAGGCCGATCAGATAGTTACCGAACACGCCGGTTCCCTCCCGGGGTTGCGTGGAGTGTCACGAGAACAGCGCCCGGCCCCACCAGTCGCCCTTGTCCCGGACGCCCGGCGGGATCGCGAACAGCGCCGAACCCACGTGCTGGATGTACTCGTTGAGGGCGTCGGCCCGCGACAGGGAGGTCTGCACCGGGATGAAGCCGGTCCGCACGTCCTTCTGGTACGCCAGGAAGAACAGCCCGGCCTCCAGGCGGCCGAGGCCGTCCGTGCCGTCGGTGAACGAGTAGCCGCGGCGCAGGATGGTCGCCCCGGCGTTGGTGTCCGGGTGGGCGAGCCGGACGTGGGAGTCCGGCTTCATCGCCTTCAGGAACGGCTCGTCGTGCTCCTTGGCCTTGCCGACGGGCGCGCCCTCGCGCTTGTCGCGGCCGAAGATGTCCTCCTGCTCGGCGAGCGGGGTGCGGTCCCAGGTCTCGACGTTCATCCGGATGCGGCGGGCGACGAGGTACGAGCCGCCGTCCAGCCAGGCGGCCGGTCCCTCGGCGTCCTTCCCGGAGACCCAGACGTGCTTCGCGAGCCGCTCGGTCTCGGTGCCCGCGATGTTGCGGGTGCCGTCCTTGAAGCCGAAGAGGTTGCGGGGGGTCTGGGCGTCGGGGGTCGTCGAGGACGTCTTGCCGAAGCCCAGCTGCGACCAGCGCACCGCGACCTTGCCGAAGCCGATCCGCGCCAGGTTCCGGATGGCGTGCACGGCGACCTGCGGGTCGTCCGCGCACGCCTGGACGCAGAGGTCGCCGCCGCTGCGCGCCGGATCCAGGTTGTCGCCCGGGAACTTGGGCAGCTCCACCAAGGCCCCGGGCCGCTTGTCCTTCAGCCCGAAGCGCCCGTCGAAGAGCGTGGGGCCGAAGCCGATCGTGAGGGTGAGACGCGAGGGCTTGAGGCCGAGGGCCTCGCCGGTGTCGTCCGGCGGAGCCTCGGGGAGGCCGCCGTACGCGCCCTCGCCGACCTCGGCGCCGGCCGTCATGCGCTCGGCCGCCCGCGTCCAGTCCTTGAGGAGCTGGACCAGTTCGGCGCGGTCGGTCGTCGTCACGTCGAAGGCGGCGAAGTGCAGCCGGTCCTGGACGGCGGTGGCGATGCCGGCCTGGTGCGGGCCGTGGAAGGGTACGGCCGCGCCGCTGTCGGCGACCGGTACCGGGGTGTCCCCGTCCCGGGCCAGCAGGGCGGCGGCGCCGCCCGCCGCGGCGGCACCGAGCGCGAGCCCGGCACCGCCCAGGGCGATGACCGTGCGGCGGGAGGGCGGGGCGGCCGGGGCCGCCGTCGTCTCCCGGTCTTCCTGGGTCTCCTCGGACATGTCCGCGCCTCCCGGTTCCCTGTCCGTTACTTGACGACGGCGGCGGAGAGCTTGGAGAGCGGCTCGGCCAGCGCGTTGACGCCGTCCGACAGCTCCTTGCGCTCGGCCTTGCCGACCTTGTCGTACGAGGTGAAGACGTAGCCGCTCTTGTCGGTGCGGTACTTGTCGAGCAGCGTGTTCAGGGCGGCGAACTGCTTGTCCAGCTCGGCGACGAGCTTCGGGTCGTTCTTCGTGGCGACCGGCTTGAGCAGGTCGAAGGACTTCTGCGCGCCCTCGACGTTGGCCTTGAAGTCGACGAGGTCGGTGCGGGAGTAGCGCTCCTCCTCGCCGGTGACCTTGCCGGTGGCGACCTCGTCCAGGAGTTCCTTGGCGCCGTTGGCCATCGAGGTCGGGGTGATCTCGGCCTTGCCGACCCGCTTCACCCAGTCCGCGAGGTCCTTGTCGAGGAGGTCGGCGAGCTGCTTCTCGCGCTCACCGATCTTCTTGTCCTGCCAGAGGGCCTTCTCCAGGCGGTGCCAGCCGGTCCAGTCCTCGGCCGGGTCCTGGCCGGCCTCCAGGCCGTCCTCGCGGACGTCGACCTTGGGGTCGATGTCGCCGAAGGACTCGGCGACCGGCTCGGTGCGCTCCCAGCCGATGCGGGACTCGGCGTAGGCCTTCTTCGCGGCCTCGATGTCTCCGGCGCGGACGGCGTCGGTGAAGACCTTCACCTTGGGCAGGGTCGCGTCGGCCTGCGCCTGGACGTACTGGCGGTAGGCGGCGACGGCCGCGTCCATCTCGGGGGAGCGCTTGACGCCCGCCGCGCCGCCGGTGGCCTTGACCTGCTGCCGGATGCCGTCGCCGACCATGCCGGGCTTGCAGGCGATCTCGTAGTCGCCGGCCTTGATCTCGGCGGTCAGGCTCGCCTTGGTGCCGGGGCCGATGTTCTCGCGCTCGGTGACGATCCGGTCGTCCGGGTAGAGGACGTAGACCTCGGTGACCTTGGAGCCGCGGTTCTCGACGGACAGCTGCACGTGGCCGGCCGGGAACTCCTTCTTCGAGACCTCGCAGGAGTCGTCCTTGGCGACGACGGTGATCGTGCCGTCGTCCGCCTTCGCGTCGCTCTTCTCGGTGCAGCCCGTGACGGCGGCCAGGGCCGCCGCGGTCGCGGCGGCGGTGACGACGGAGAGGCGAACGGCTCGCATGGGGACTCCAGAAACACGGGGAGGGGGACTGAGGCGGACCTAACTTAACCGAGGCTTACCTCAGCCATACCCGGTCGTCCAGTGATTCAGCTCTCAGGTCCGGCGGACCGGACACGGCGGGATCACAGGGGCTTCATGGGGTGCTCATGGGGTGGTCAAAGGCAGGTCAAGGGCGGCGAATTGTCCCGTTCCTCCGCTCGTCGTGGACGGCGTCGGTCCGCTTCGGTACGACGAGCGGGACGCCGGTCCGCGGGTGCGGCAAGACCTCCACCGGCTGCCGGTAGACGCGGCTCAGCAACTCCTCCTCGAAGACCTCCGCCGGCGGCCCCTCCGCCGCGATCCGGCCGCCGTGCAGGACCCCGACCCGGTCCGCGTGGGCCGCGGCGAGCCCGAGGTCGTGCAGCACGACCACCACCGCGTCCCCGGCCGCCGCCCGCTCCCGGCAGACCCGCAGGACCAGTTCCTGGTGGCGCAGGTCGAGCGCGGCCGTCGGTTCGTCGAGCAGCAGGAGTCCGGTCCGCTGGGCCAGGACCCGGGCCAGCGCGACCCGGGCCCGCTCGCCGCCCGACAGCGCGGAGAAGGGGCGCCCGGCGAAGGCCTCGACCTCGGTGGCCGCCATCGCCGCGGCGACCGCCGCCTCGTCCTCGTCCTCCCGGTCCGTCCCCGCCCACGGGGCCCGGCCCATCCGCACCACGTCGCCGACGGCGAAGGGGAAGGAGAGCGCCGCGTCCTGCGGCAGCACCGCGCGTCGCAGGGCGAGTTCGCCGGGCGCCCAGGAAGGGGCGGGCCGCCCCCCGATCCGTACCTCTCCGGCGCTCGGCGCGAGATCGGCGGCGAGCGCGGCGAGCAGGGTCGACTTGCCGGCCCCGTTGGGTCCGACCAGGGCGAGGACCTCTCCGGCCCGTACCTCGACGTCCACGGCGTCCAGCACGGCCCGGCCGCCGCGTTCGACCCGGACGCCGACGGCCTCGGCGACCGTCTCGCCCGGTGCGGCGGGGGAGGGCAGGGCGCGGGTGCGCCGGTGCGCGAGTGCGGGGAGCAGCCCCCGGAGGCGTACGGATGTCATGCCCAACCACCTTGCCTGCGACGGGTCCTGCGCAGCAGCCAGAAGAAGAACGGGCTGCCGAGGAGGGCGGTGAGGACGCCCAGGGGGAGTTCGGCCGGAGCCGCGACCGTACGGGCCGCGAGGTCGCCGGCCGTGAGGACGACCGCTCCGCCGAGCGCGCTGCCCGGCACCAGGAAGCGGTGGCCCGGGCCGTTCGCCATCCGCAGCAGATGAGGGACGAGCAGACCGACGAAGGTGATGATCCCGGCCACCGCGACGGCGGCCGCCGTCAGCAGTGCCACCACCAGGATCAGAGCCACCCGCAGCCGCTCCACGTCCACGCCGAGGTGCCGGGCGGGACGTTCGCCGAGGGCGAGCAGGTCGAGCCGGCGGGCGTAGAAGGGGGCGACGGCGAGGCCGACGAGCGCGCACGGCAGCACGGCGAGGACCTTCGGCCAGGTGGCCTGGGCGAGCGAACCGAGCTGCCAGAAGGTGATCTGGGTGACCTGCGCGTTGTCGGCGAAGAAGATGAACAGGCCGATGAGCGCGCCCGCGAACGCGTTCACCGCGATACCGGTGAGGATCAGCGTCACCACCTCCGTACGGCCGCCGGAGCGGGACATCGCGTACACGAGGAGCACGGTCGCGAGCCCGGCGACGAACGCGCAGACCGTCACCGTCCAGTTGCCGAGGAAGGTGAGGCCGAGCGCGATGGCGCCGACCGCACCGACGGCCGCGCCGGCCGAGATGCCGATGACACCGGGCTCGGCGAGCGGGTTGCCGAACACGCCCTGCATGAGGGCGCCCGCGCAGCCGAGCGAGGCGCCGACGAGGACGGCGAGGACGACCCGGGGGAGCCGGATGTTCCACAGCACGCTCTCGGCCGTGCGGTCGAGCGCGTGTCCGCCGAGCCCGGTCCGGTGCTGCGCGGAGGCGAGGACGTCACCGAGCGGGATCTCGTACGCCCCGATCCCCGCGGAGAGCAGGGCGAGGAGGAGCAGGACGGCGAGGAGGCCGGCGGTGAGGAGGGCGGCGGTGCGCGGTCGTGCGGCGGGAGGCGCTTGCGTCGGCACGCCCGTGCCGAGTGCCGGCGGGGTCTCCTGGAGCGCCGTCACTTCTTCTCCCCGTACAACTGGCCGACCAGGGACTTCAGGACCTGGTCGGTGCGCGGGCCGTAGTTGAGGAGGACGCCGTCGTCGACGGTGACGACCCGGCGGTCGGCGCCGGCCGGGGTCTCGGCGACGCCGGGGACCTTCACCAGGCCGTCGATCCCGCCGACGGAGGCGAGTCCCTTGCTCATGACGAGGATCGCGTCGGGCGCCGCCTTCGCCAGGGCCTCGCTGGTGATCGGGGTGAAGTCCTTGGTGAGGCCGGACTCCTTGCCCGCGTCGACCGCCCCGGCGGCCTCCAGGAGCGAGCTCGCACCGGACTCGGCGCCGCCGAGCAGATAGACGGCGGCCGAGCCGCGGACGTAGAGGAAGGCCACCCGCGGCTTCTCCTCGCGGGCCGGAATGTTCTTCCGTACGGCGTCGATCCGTTCCTGGGTGCGCTTCCTGAGCGCCGTGCCGGACTCCGGCACGCCGAGGGCGGCGGCGACCGCGTCGATCCGGGTGCCGACGTCGGCGAGCGCCTTCGCGGGCTTCACGACGACGAGCGGGATGCCCGCGTCGCGGATCTGGGCGATGGCCTCGGCCGGTCCTGTGGTGCCCTCGGCGAGGACGACGGTGGGCCGCAGCGAGAGCACGCTCTCGGCGGAGACGTCGTGGGCGCGGGTCACCACCGGGAGCTTCCCGGCCTGTTCGAAGGTGGCGGTGATGTCCCGGGCGACGACCTCCGGCCCGAGGCCGAGGGTGAAGACGATCTCGTTGAGGGAGCCGCTGAGCGGCACGATCCGGTCGGTGGAGGTGACGGTGACCGTGCGTCCGTCGGCCGAGGGGACGGTGACGGGAAGCCGGGGCGGGGGCGGGGGGGGGGGCGGGGGGCCCCCGGGGGCGGGGGGGGGGGGGGGCCCCGGGGGGGGGGGGGGGGGGTGGCCGGCCGGAGGGCGGGGGGGGGGCCCCAGGGAGA
>NZ_JBHTSA010000120.1:16643-23179 GCF_042795405.1 Streptomyces sp. NPDC056480
ACTATCTCGTTGAGGGAGCCGCGGCGCGGCACTATCGGGTGGGTGGTGGTGACGGTGACGGTGCGACCGTCGGCCGTGGGGACGGTGACGGTAACCCGGGGCGCGACCGGGACGGCGAGCGGCTCGACCCGGTCGCGGGCTGCGGTGGACGCACCGGTGGTGGACGGACTGCTTCCGCTTCCGCTTCCGGTGCCGTCGCCACCTGTGTCACCGCAGCCGGTCGCCATGAGGGCGAGGGCGAGCACTGCTGTCAGCGCTCCCGCGAGGCGAGTTCTGCGCACCGGGCACCGTCCTGTCGTTCGTTCCGCTTCGTACTGCAGTGGTTCTGGTCCGACGAGTTCCTCGCCGGGGGATTCCAGCCGAGGCTCGATGTAGCTTAGGTTAGCCTTACCTCACTCGCCAGCCCTCGGAGGGGTTCCATGATGCTGTCCAGACCCGCCCGCGCGCTCGCCGTGGCCCTGTTCGCGGCCCTGATCGCCGCCCTCGTCCCGGCCGGCGCGGCCCGCGCGGAGAGCCGCACGGTGCAGGGCGGACGGCTCGACTGGGGCATCAAGTCCTCCTTCCAGAGCTATGTCACCGGGCCCATCGCCCAGGGCGGTTGGGGCCTCACCGGCGGAGCCGCCACCCTCGGCGGAAGCCAGTTCCGCTTCCACTCCGCGCAGGGCTCGTACGACCCGGAGACCGGCGCCTTCGAAGCCGCCTTCTCCGGCGGCGTCCACTTCACCGGCCACCGCAAGGCGGACGGCACGAACGAGCTCGACCTCACCATCAGCCGTCCCCGGATCCGGATCCAGGGCGGCGGCGGCACCCTCTACGCCGACATGACGAGCAAGGCCAAGGGCAGCGGCCGCGTGACCACCTCGTCTCAGGTGCCGCTCGCCACCCTCGGCCTCGGCGGCATCGACATGCGCGGCGGGGGCAGCCCCGTCTCGCTCGACGGCGTGCCCGCCACGCTCACCGCGCAGGGCGCCTCCGCCTTCGCCGGCTACTACCCGGCCGGCACCGCGCTCGACCCCGTCAGCCTCACCGTCGACGTACGGACGCCCGACAGGTCCGCACCGACCGGCCGGCCGACGACGAAGCCCCCCACGGGGCCGTCGCCCACGGCGAGTTCCACCGGCGAGCCCTCGCGCACGGGCACCGTCAGGACCGCCGCCGTCGACTGGGGCGTGCGCCGCACCTTCCGCGAGTACGTCACCGGGGCCATCGCCCAGGGGAAGTGGACCCTCGCCGACGGTGCCCAGGACGGCGGCGCGCTCTTCCGCTTCCCCGAGGGCAAGGGCACGTACGACCCGCAGAAGGGCACCCTCGACGCCGCGTTCGCGGGCAGCGTCCGCTTCGCGGGAGCCCACCTCGACCTCACGCTCGGCAAGGTCACCGTGAAGGTGAGCGGCGGCACCGGCACCCTCGGCGCCGACGTCACCAGCGCAGGGAAGACCGAGAAGGCCGTCCCCCTCGTCACCTTCGCCGCCCGCGACCTCACCCCGGAGAACGGCCTCGCCGTCGTCACCGAGGCACCCGCCACCCTCACCGAGGGCGGCGCCAAGGCCTTCGGCGGGATGTACAGGGCCGGGACCGCGATGGACCCGGTGTCCCTGGCCGTCGCCGTCGACACCACGGCCCGGCTGCCCGCGCTCCCGGACCTCGGGAGCGATGCGAAGCCCACCCCGTCGGCCACCCCGTCGACGACCAAGGCACCGTCCGCCTCGGCCGCCCCGGCACCCGCCGCGGCCTCCTCCTCGGCCTCCTCTTCCTCCACCGGCCTGTACGTCGCGATCGGCGCGGGCGTGCTGCTCGCCGCCGCGCTCGCGGTCTTCGTCGCCGTACGCCGTCGCCGCACCGGCGGCACTCCCACGGCCTGACGTCCCACGGCCTGACGTCCCACGGCCTGACGTCCCACGGCCTGACATTCCGCGGCCTGACGTCCCGCGGCCCAGCCACGGCGTCCCCGCCGCACCGTCCGAGCCCCACCGCCTGAATTCCCCCCGCGCGCACCCCCCCTTCGCGCCCCGCGTCCCACCTAGGAGAACCCCGTCATGCCCACCCCCTTGCGCCACCGATCCGTCACCCTGGCCGCCGCCGTCGCCACGGCCGCCGCCCTCGGCACGGGCGCCGTCGCCCTCGCGCTCCCCGCGGCGGCCGACACCGCGCCCCCGATGACGCTCAGCGACGGCACGCTGGACTGGGGCATCAAGCAGTCCTTCCGTACGTACCTGGCCGGCGGCTTCGCCCAGGGCAAGACCACTCTTGAGGGCGGCGCCGAGCAGGCCGCGAACAACGGCGTGTTCACGTTCGTCGACGGCACCGGCACCTACGACACGACCACGCACGCCACCGCCAACTCCTTCAAGGGCGGCGTCCGCTTCGAGGCCCACCACGGCGCCCTCGACATCCGGATCTCCGACGTCCGGCTCTCGACGAAGGGCACGGCCGCGCCCACCGGCGAGATCACCGCCGACGTCGTCACCAAGGAGAAGGACGGCTCCGTCTCCACCCGCTCCGACATCGCCATCGCCGCGCTCGACATGACCGGCGTCCGGCCGTCCCAGGGCGCGGGCGGCACCATGACGTTCAAGGACATACCGGCCAAGCTGACGAAGGACGGCTCGGCGGCCTTCGCGGGCTTCTACAAGGAGGGCGACGAGCTCGACGCCGCCACCCTCACGGTGAAGGCGGGCAGCCGGCCGACGACCGCGCCGCCGACGACCGCGCCGCCCACGACGGAGCCGCCGACCACCGCCCCGACCACGACGGCCCCGACGACCGCCCCGACCAGCACGGCGCCCACCAGCCCGGCCCCGACCACCACCGCGCCCACCGGCCCCGGCCCGACCAGCACCGAGCCGACCGCCCCGGGCACGACCGACCCCGCCACGACCGCGCCGACGCCCACGGCCCCGACGGCCACGGCGCCGGCCGGCGCCCCCTCCGGCGTCGTCGACGGCAAGCTGACCTGGGGCGTGAAGCAGAGCTGGCAGAGGTACGTCGGCGAGATGTGCGGCGGCTCGGTCACCGCCTCCGGCGGCGCGAGGAAGCAGGGCACGTCCTACGCGTTCGGCTTCGAGAAGGCCGACCTCGACGCCCAGGCCCGCAAGGCCGATGCCGCCTTCTCCGGCAAGCTCGCCTTCGTCTGCGCCGCCCACGACATCGACTGGACCATCAGCGACGTGAAGGTGAAGGCGACCGGCTCCACCGGCACCCTCACCGCCGACGTCACCAGCGCCCGGGGCGCCCAGAACGACGTGGCCTTCGCCGGCCTCGACCTGTCGAAGGCCGACTGGTCGGCGAACGACGGGGTCGTCACCCTCGCGAACGTTCCGGCCCGGCTGACGGCGGCCGGCTCCGCGACGTTCGCCGCCCCCGGCGGCCAGGGCGGCTACCCGACCGGCACCGAGATGGACCCGCTGACCCTCACCCTCTCGCTCGACGAGGACGCCACCCTTCCCTCGACCTCCGGCGGGACCGGCGGCTCCGGCTCCACCGGCAGCAGCAGCGGCGGCGGCGGCCAGGCCGGCGGCTCGTCCACCACGGGCGGCGGCGGGACGGTCGGCGGTGCCGGCACGGTCGGCGGCGCGGGCTCCGTGGGCGGCTCCGGCTCGCTCGCCGCGACCGGCTCGGGCGCCCCGACCGGCCTCCTGCTCGGCGCCTCGGGCGCCCTCGCCGCGGCCGGAGCGGCCGTGGTCGTCATCGCCGCACGACGCCGCGCCACGGAGTCCTGACCCGGCACCACGCCCCCGGGGCATCCACCGAGAACAGCCACCCCCCCCAGAAGAGGCAGGACCGCACCCGATTCCCGGGTGCGGTCCTGTCGGCGCGCCGCGAAATGGTTCAATTTCCGCCATGAACACGACCGTGCCCAGCGCCGCCTCCGACATCGACGTCCTCCGGGTCTTCTGCGCGGCAGACGGCCGGCACGGCAACGCCCTCGGAGTCGTACGGGACGCACGTACCCACCCCGACGAGGCCTCCCGGCAGGCGCTCGCCAAGGAGCTCGGCTTCAGCGAGACGGTGTTCGTGGACGACCCGGAGCGCGGGATCGTCGACATCTACACCCCCGGCGTGCGGCTGCCCTTCGCCGGGCACCCGCTGGTCGGCGCCGCCTGGCTGCTCGACCTGGAGGTCATCTGTCCGCCCGCGGGCGAGGTGTGGGTGCGCGGCGACGGGGAGTTCACCTGGATCGAGGCGCGCGCCGAGTGGGCGCCGCCGCGGACCCTGCGCCAGTACGGCTCCGCCGCCGAGGTGGAGGCGCTCGACGTGCCCGAACCGGGGGACTGGATCTACGCCTGGGCCTGGGAGGAGGAGGCCGCGGGCCGGATCAGGGCGCGGGCGTTCCCTGGGCGGGGCGACGGCATCGACGAGGACGAGGCGACCGGCGCGGCGGCGCTGCTGCTCACGGCGGAGCTGGGACGGGCCCTGAACATCACGCAGGGCCGGGGTTCGCAGCTGCTCACTGCCCCCGGCCCTGACGGCATCGTGGAACTCGGCGGACGGGTCCGCCTGGAGGGAACGCTCACGCTCTGAGGCGCCCGAGCGGTCCCGTGAGGGGCCCGAGGCCCCCGCGGGGTCACGCGCTGAGGGAGAACTCCCCGCCCAGCTGCTGGAAGACCGCGCTGTTGAAGGCGAACGCGCGCTTGCACTCGTCGACGATCCGCTGCTTCTCCAGGTCGTCGGCGTTCACCCCGTCGAGCAGCTCCCGGTACGCCCGCTTGAACGCGGCCGGGTTGGAGATCGTGTCGAACACGTAGAAGCGGACGCCGTCGCCCTTGCGCGCGAAGCCCCAGGTGCGCTCCGCCTTGTCGCGGATGATCTGACCGCCCGACAGGTCGCCCAGGTAGCGCGTGTAGTGGTGGGCCACGTACCCCGCGGGCCAGTCGCGGGCGCACTCGGCGACCCGCTCGGCGTACGCCACCGTGGCGGGCAGCGGGGAGACCCCGGCGCGCCAGTCGGGGCCCCGCAGATGGGCGAGGTCCTGCTCCAGGGCGGTCGTGCGGAACAGTTCGGGCTGTATGAAGGGCCCCGCGACGGGGTCCGAGCGCAGGGCCTCCGCGCCGTCCTCCAGGGCGCGGTACACGAACCAGAGCTGCTCGGTGTAGCGCGCGTAGGCGTCGACGCCCAGGCGTCCGCCCAGCAGGTCGCCCATGAAGGACGACGTCTCCGCCTCCGTGTGCTGCTCGTGCGAGGCGGTACGGATGAGCGTGGAGAAGGGCGTGTCCAAGGCGTGCCTCCGGGACCGATGGGACGGGAACCAGTGACGATCCTGCCAAGTTAGGCATACCTAAGTCAACTGGTTCCCGACGTCCTGTCGGTAAAAGCTCTACCCATTCGAACGGCTAGGGCAACGTCAGGATCTCCGCCCCGGTCTCCGTGACGACGAGCGTGTGCTCGAACTGTGCGGTCCGCTTCCGGTCCTTGGTCACGACCGTCCAGCCGTCGTCCCACATGTCGTAGTCGTGGGTGCCGAGCGTCAGCATCGGCTCGATGGTGAAGGTCATGCCGGTCTTGATCTCGGTGGTGTGGTGGGGCGAGTCGTAGTGCGGGACGATCAGGCCGGAGTGGAAGGACGAGTTGATGCCGTGCCCGGTGAAGTCACGGACGACGCCGTAGCCGAAGCGCTTGGCGTACGACTCGATGACCCGGCCGATGATGTTGATCTGGCGGCCCGGCCTGACCGCCTTGATGGCCCGGTTCAGGGACTCCCGGGTCCGCTCCACGAGCAGTCGCGACTCCTCGTCGACGTCGCCGCAGAGATAGGTGGCGTTGTTGTCGCCGTGGACGCCGTTGATGTACGCCGTGACGTCGAGGTTCACGATGTCGCCGTCCCGCAGGACGGTGGAGTCCGGGATGCCGTGACAGATGACCTCGTTGATCGAGGCGCACAGCGACTTCGGGAACCCGCGGTAGCCGAGGGTGGACGGGTAGGCGCCGTGGTCGCACATGTACTCGTGCGCGACCCGGTCGAGCTCGTCGGTGGTGACACCCGGGGCGATGTGCTTGGCGGCCTCCTCCATCGCCTGCGCGGCGATGCGGCCGGCGATCCGCATCCGCTCGATGGTGTCGGAATCCTGCACCTCGGGCCCGCTGTACGGGGTCGGGGCGGGCTTCCCGACGTACTCGGGGCGGCGGATGGAGCCCGGAACGGAACGATGGGGGGAGAGCTCCCCCGGGACGAGAAGCGACTGGCCAGACATGCCAGCGAGTCTAACGACCGGGTCTGGGGCAGCATGGTCTCGGAGGAAGGAGCCGACGACGATGGCTTTGTTCAAGAAGCGCACCGTGGGCAAACCGGGCGAATGGTACTACTGCCTGGAGCACAAGAAGGTCGAAGAGGGCCCCGAGTGCCCGGCGAAGAACCGCTTCGGCCCGTACGCCACCCGCGAGGAGGCCGCCCACGCGCTGGAGACCGCCCGCGAGCGGAACCTGGAGTGGGAGACCGACCCGCGCTGGCACGACAAGGCGGGGAAGCCGGAGGCGCAGGAGCCGCCGGACTGAGGGCCTCGCCCGTCCGGCCACCCGGAGGCGGCCGGGACCGTTCACAC
>NZ_JBHTSA010000121.1:0-23027 GCF_042795405.1 Streptomyces sp. NPDC056480
TCGTACGGCACCCCGGCCCGGCCCGTTTGCCTCGGGTCGCCCCGGTCCGCTTCCGTCGGGTCGCCCCCGGCCTCCGCCGGGTCCGGATCAGTAGCCGATGGTGAAGCGGCGCTGGACGACCCCCTGCCCGGCTACCGGGCTCCGGAGGCAGGCGCCCCCGCGCCGGACGCGGCCCGCCGGGCCTGCACGGGCCTCACCGGACTCGCCGGACTCGCCGGACTCGCCGCGGCGGCCTGGCCGTACGCTGCGCCGCTCCACCGGGACAGCGCGTTCGTGACGACACGCGGGGTACCGGGGATCGGCGGCCGGCTAGAAGAAGCCGAGCGCCGAGGCTCCGCCCACCCCGCCGAGCACCATGAACGCGGGCATCAGGACCTTCAGCTCGACCCAGCTGCCGGCCCGGAAGCGCATGCCCTTCGGCGGGCCGATGGGGTACCAGCGCTTCCGGCCGACCGGGATGGGCCACAGGATCGGGCAGCCGGACACGGTGAGCGCGTCGCCGATGTCGTGGACGAGGGCGCCGAGCAAGATCGGCAGCCCGAGCCACAGGTACTCCTGCCCGGGGCCGGTGAAGAACCAGTCCGAACCGTTGCCCGGCTTGTCGAGGACGCCCGCCAGGATCCACGCGCTGGTCGCGCCGAGCAGCCAGACCAGGACGTCGCTGGACATCCGGGCGGCCCGCCACAGCAGGCCTTCGACGGCGAGGACCAGGTGCACGAAGAGGATCGCGAGCACCGCCCACCGGCCGCCGGTGACCGCGGCGACCGACGCGCCGCCGCCGATCAGGACCGCCCAGAGCCAGGTGTGGGTGAGGGTCCGGTGACCGCCCGACCTGCGGGGGTCGGCGGTGGAGCGGGTCGCCTTGTAGACGGCGTACGACAGCTTGTCGACGATCTCGCACAGGCCCTTGGAGACCGGCCCGAAGGCCCGCGAGATGGTCGCCGACTTGTGGTCGAGATCGGGGGCGAGGGCCGCGCCCGCGCAGATGAGCGCGCCGACGACGAGAACCGGCCAGGGCATCGGGCGGTCGAAGGCCGCCGCGGCCGCTCCGACACCCAGCCAGGCCGCCGCTCCGGACAGCGAGTGTGCCGGTCCCATCATGGTTGGCCCGCCCCGTTTCTCCCCTGCCGGCGCTCAGTTGACGACCGGTCGACGGACGAGCCTATCGTCCGTGATCTTCGAACCGGCGGCCGGTTCCCTCATCCGAGCGGAATCCAGGCAAGATGGGGGCGTGACCCTTATCGATCAGCTGCCGCCGACCGCCGACCCCGACGCCCTCTTCGAGGCCTTCTCCTCCTGGGCCGAGGACCGGGGCATCACGCTCTACCCGGCCCAGGAAGAGGCGCTGATCGAGGTCGTCTCCGGGGCCAACGTGATCCTCTCCACGCCCACCGGGTCGGGAAAGTCGCTGGTCGCGGCGGCTGCTCACTTCACCGCGCTCGCCAACGACCAGGTGACCTTCTACACCGCGCCGATCAAGGCGCTGGTGTCGGAGAAGTTCTTCGACCTGTGCAAGATCTTCGGCACCGAGAACGTCGGCATGCTGACCGGCGACGCCTCGGTGAACGCGGACGCGCCGGTGATCTGCTGTACGGCCGAGGTGCTGGCATCGATCGCGCTGCGGGACGGCAAGTACGCGGACATCGGCCAGGTCGTCATGGACGAGTTCCACTTCTACGCCGAGCAGGACCGCGGCTGGGCGTGGCAGATCCCGATCCTGGAACTCCCCCAGGCGCAGTTCGTCCTCATGTCGGCGACGCTCGGCGACGTCTCGATGTTCGAGAAGGACCTGACCCGGCGCACGGGCAAGCCGACCTCGGTGGTCCGGTCGGCGACCCGGCCGGTGCCGCTCTCCTACGAGTACGTGCTCACCCCGATCACGGAGACCCTGACGGAGCTCCTGGAGACCAAGCAGGCGCCGGTCTACATCGTCCACTTCACGCAGGCGCAGGCCGTCGAGCGCGCGCAGTCGCTGATGAGCATCAACATGTGCACGCGCGAGGAGAAGGACAAGATCGCCGAGCTGATCGGCAACTTCCGCTTCACCACCAAGTTCGGCCAGAACCTCTCGCGTTACGTCCGCCACGGCATCGGCGTGCACCACGCGGGCATGCTGCCGAAGTACCGGCGGCTCGTCGAGAAGCTGGCGCAGGCGGGCCTCCTGAAGGTGATCTGCGGGACGGACACGCTCGGCGTGGGCGTGAACGTTCCCATCCGCACGGTGCTCTTCACGGCCCTCACCAAGTACGACGGCAACCGGGTGCGGACGCTGCGCGCCCGTGAGTTCCACCAGATCGCGGGCCGGGCCGGCCGGGCCGGCTTCGACACCGCCGGCTACGTGGTCGCCCAGGCGCCCGAGCACGTCATCGAGAACGAGAAGGCGCTCGCCAAGGCCGGCGACGACCCGAAGAAGCGCCGCAAGGTGGTCCGCAAGAAGGCTCCGGAAGGCTTCGTCGCCTGGAGCGACACCACCTTCGAGCGGCTCATCGACGCCGAGCCGGAGCCGCTGACCTCGCGCTTCAAGGTCACCAACATCATGCTGCTCTCGGTGATCGCCCGCCCGGGCAACGCCTTCGAGGCCATGCGCAAGCTCCTGGAGGACAACCACGAGCCGCGCAAGGCGCAGCTGCGGCACATCCGCCGGGCCATCGCGATCTACCGCTCCCTGCTCGACGGCGGTGTCGTCGAGCAGCTGGACACACCCGACGCCGAGGGCCGCACGATCCGCCTGACGGTCGACCTCCAGCAGGACTTCGCGCTGAACCAGCCGCTGTCGACGTTCGCGCTCGCCGCCTTCGACCTGCTCGATCCGGAGTCCCCCTCGTACGCCCTGGACATGGTCTCCGTCGTCGAGTCGACGCTCGACGACCCGCGCCAGATCCTCGCCGCCATGCAGAACAAGGCACGCGGCGAGGCCGTCGGGCAGATGAAGGCGGACGGCGTCGAGTACGAGGAGCGGATGGAGCGGCTCCAGGACATCTCGTACCCGAAGCCGCTCGAGGAGCTGCTCTGGCACGCGTACAACGTCTACCGGAAGTCGCACCCGTGGGTCGGCGACCACCCGGTCTCGCCGAAGTCGATCATCCGTGACATGTACGAACGGGCGCTGACCTTCACCGAGTTCACCTCGTGGTACGAGCTGTCGCGCACCGAGGGCATCGTCCTGCGGTACCTCGCGAGCGCGTACAAGGCGCTCGACCACACCATCCCGGACGACCTGAAGACCGAGGACCTGGAGGACCTGATCGCCTGGCTGGGCGAGATGGTGCGCCAGGTGGACTCCTCGCTGCTCGACGAGTGGGAGCAGCTCGCCAACCCGGAGGTCCAGACGGCCGAGGAGGCCCAGGAGAAGGCCGACCAGGTCAAGCCGGTCACGGCCAACGCCCGCGCCTTCCGGGTCCTGGTGCGCAACGCGATGTTCCGCCGGGTGGAGCTGGCGGCCCTCGACAACGTGGACGCGCTCGGCGAGATGGACGCCGATGCGGGCTGGGACGCGGACGCGTGGGGCGAGGCGATGGACGCGTACTGGGACGAGTACGACGACCTCGGTACGGGCCCCGACGCGCGCGGCCCGAAGCTGCTCGCCATCGAGGAGGACGCGGCCCACGGCCTGTGGCGCGTCCGGCAGACCTTCGCCGACCCGAACAAGGACCATGACTGGGGCATCAGCGCGGAGGTGGATCTCGCGGCCTCCGACGAGGAGGGCCGCGCGGTCGTCCGCGTGACGTCCGTCGGACAGCTGTAGAGGAGAGAGCTGACGTGACCAATCCCGCCGAGAGGCTCGTCGATCTGCTCGACCTGGAGCAGATCGAGGTCAACATCTTCCGCGGGCGGAGCCCGCAGGAGTCGCTGCAGCGGGTCTTCGGCGGGCAGGTCGCCGGGCAGGCCCTCGTGGCGGCCGGCCGCACCACCGAGGGCGACCGTCCGGTGCACTCGCTGCACGCCTACTTCCTGCGGCCCGGGCAGCCCGGGGTGCCGATCGTCTACCAGGTGGAGCGGGTGCGGGACGGCCGGTCGTTCACGACCCGCCGGGTCACGGCGATCCAGGAGGGGCGGACGATCTTCAATCTCACGGCCTCCTTCCACAGGCCGGAGGAGGGCGCGATCGAGCACCAGCTGCCGCCGCGGCATCTGACGGACCCGGAGAGCCTGCCGAACCTCGCGGACGAGATCCGCGAGCACCTGGGGGCGCTGCCGGAGGCCCTGGAGAGAATGGCCCGTCGGCAGCCCTTCGACATCCGGTACGTGGACCGGCTGCGCTGGACCCAGGACGAGGTCAAGGGCGCGGACCCGCGCAGCGCGGTGTGGATGCGGGCCGTGGGGCCGCTCGGCGACGACCCGCTGATCCACACCTGCGCCCTGACGTACGCCTCGGACATGACGCTCCTGGACGCGGTCCGCATCCCGATCGAGCCGCTCTGGGGCCCGCGGGGCTTCGACATGGCGTCGCTGGACCACGCGATGTGGTTCCACCGGCCGTTCCGCGCGGACGAGTGGTTCCTGTACGACCAGGAGTCCCCGATCGCGACGGGCGGCCGGGGACTCGCGCGGGGCCGGATCTACGACCGCGAGGGGCAGCTCCTGGTGTCGGTGGTCCAGGAGGGCCTGTTCAGGAAGCTCTGAGCCGGGCGCCGGGGTGACTCGGGGCGGTCCGGTCCGGTCCGGTCCGGTCCGGTCACTCGTACTCGGTGCCGCCCTTCCGCGTCAGGTAGGCCGGGCTGACCGCCTTGGCGATGGCCCGGCCGCCGGTGACCGGGCTGTACCGCTCGGTCGCGGGCCGGATCACGACGCCCTCCCGCAGGTGCGTCTCCCGTCCCGAGACGGTCTCCCGCCCGCTCGCGTGGGCGAGGACCGTGTCGAGGTCGTACGGGCCGGAGTACAGCCGCGGTACGAGCGGGACCTCGCCGGCCTCCAGGACGTCGGCCGGGTCCAGCCACTCCACCCGGCCGTCGATCTCGGCCGAGACGTCGAACAGCGCGTAGCCGACGGTCTCGGAGCGGGCGTCGGCGCCGTAGGCCAGATCCTGCACCCCGGAGCCGTAGACCTCGCCGAAGAAGCCGACCCGGCGGGCGCCGAGACGTTTCGCCAGTCGCTCGGCGACGGCGGGCAGGCCGTGGCCGTGGACGGCGCGCCAGTACAGATTGCGCGGGTCCTCCTGGAGGGCCAGGCCCTTCGACCCGAAGCCCTTGGACGAGACCTGGACGCGTCCCTCCTCGGCGAGGAAGGTCATCAGGCAGGCCGAGCCGTGGAGCTTCTCCGTCAGGACGACGGGCTCGCCGGGCTCGAAGATGTCCGGGTAACGCTGGAGGTTCTCGATGTCGACCCAGGACAGCAGGTCCGGAGCGACCTCCACGTCACCGCTCATGGTCGGCGGTATCGGCGGCACCCACTTGGTGATCCCCAGCGTCTCCGCGAAGTCGGTCCGCTCGGCGGCCGCCAGGGCCAGGTCGGCGGCGGCGAGCGCGCCGGGCCGGCACACGATGCCCTGCGACAGCTCCCCGCGCAGCCGCACGGCCTTGACCCGGTCCGAGTTCCCGCCGGCGAGCCGCCCGGTGAGCCCCAGCTCCTCGATCAGCGCGGCGGGCAGCACGGCCTGCTCCGGGATGTAGACGGCGGCGTCCCCGGTCCGATAGGCGCCCTTGGCGACGACGGCCCGGTAGAGGCCGACCTGCGCCAGCTCCAGGGCGTCGGCGTTCGGATGGGGATGGACGGTCAGGACTTCGGCGGTGACGCGCAGGGTCGACATCTCAGGACTCCGGGTGCTCGGGTTTCGGTCTCATCGGGGCCCACTGTGCCGACGGGGGAAACGGCTGGGCGATCTCTTTTCGGGCTGGTAGCGTCGCCGGGTTCCGGCCCAAGAGCCCTACAGGGCCTGGTCGATGCCCGGGAGGGTGTCCTGGTCCACCTCGTGCCGGCGGGTGCGGATGTCGGCGGCCGGCGGATGGAGTTTGGCGTCGCAGGTGGGGCCCAGTCCCGTACGTCGGGAGTCGGCGCCGGTGAGGGGGCGGCCGCAGAGCCGGCAGGGGATCCGGCGCGGTCGCGGCCCCGGTTCTGCCTCCGGTGCGGAATCGATCGAGATTGCCAGTGGTTCGTCTCCCATGCTGAGATCAAACCCTATTCCGACGAGGAGCAGTCCATGAGCCTGTACGACATCCCGCTGAAGACCCTGACCGGCGAGCCGGTCACCCTTGCCGACTACCGGGACCGCGCCGTCCTGGTCGTGAACGTCGCCTCCAAGTGCGGCCTGACCCCGCAGTACGAGGGTCTGGAGAAGCTGCAGAAGGAGTACGGCGACCGCGGCTTCACCGTGCTCGGCGTGCCCTGCAACCAGTTCGCGGGCCAGGAGCCCGGCAGCGCCGAGGAGATCCAGACCTTCTGCTCGACGACGTACGGCGTCTCCTTCCCGCTCCTGGAGAAGATCGACGTCAACGGCGAGGCCCGCCACCCGCTCTACACGGAGCTGGTCAAGGTCGCCGACGCCGAGGGCGAGGCCGGTGACGTCCAGTGGAACTTCGAGAAGTTCCTGATCGGCCGCGACGGCCGGGTCACGCGCTTCCGTCCGCGCACCGAGCCGGGCGCCGCCGAGATCGTCTCCGCGATCGAGGCGCAGCTTGTCTGACGTCGTGAGCGGCACGGGGGTCGTCGAGCGGCTGCGGGCCGCGGGCTGTGTCTTCGCCGAGGAAGAGGCGGAGATGCTCCTCGCGGCGGCGGCCGGGCCCGCCGAACTCGACCTGATGGTCGAGCGGCGGGCCTCGGGCCTGCCCCTGGAGCACGTCGTGGGCTGGGCCGAGTTCGCCGGGCTGCGCATCGAGGTGGACGGCGGGGTGTTCGTCCCCCGGCGCCGTACGGAGTTCCTGGTCGAGCACGCGGTGGAGCTGGCCCGGCCGGGCGCCGTCTGCGTCGACCTGTGCTGCGGCTCCGGCGCGGCGGGCGCGGTCCTGCTCGACCGGGTCGAGGGCGCGGAGGTGCACGCATCGGACATCGAGCCGGCGGCGGTGCGCTGCGCCCGCCGGAACGTCGAACCGCGCGGCGGCCGGGTCCACGAGGGCGACCTCTTCGCCCCGCTGCCCCCGGAGCTGCGGGGCCGGGTCGAGGTCCTGGTCGCCAACGTGCCGTACGTCCCCACCGGCGACATCGGGCTGCTGCCCCCTGAGGCCCGCGACCACGAGCCGCTCGTCACCCTCGACGGCGGCCCGGACGGTCTCGACGTGCTGCGGCGGGTCGCCGCCGAGGCGCCGGAGTGGCTGGCACCGGGCGGGCGCCTGCTGGTCGAGACGAGCGAGCGGCAGGCCGAGCCGGCGGCTGCCGTGGTCACCGCGTGCGGTCTCGAGGCACGCGTGCTGAGCTGCGAGGAGCGGTACGCGACCGTCCTGGTCGCGACCCGGGCGGGCTGACAGGAGCCGCATCCGCCGCCTGCCGTCGGACCTCAGCGGCTCACGGCCTCGTCGAGCACGGCCGGCTCCTTCCGGGAGCCGGGTCGCCGCCGGATGCCCGCGTAGACCACCGCCGCCGTCATGTGCAGGGCCGCGATGGCGGCCAGATCCCAGGCGGCCGGGACCGAACCGGCCCATCCGACGAGGGCGGCCCCGAGCGCCGCGGCGGAGATCTTGAGGCCGGCACCGATGGTGAACACCTGGGTCCGACGGTTGGGCGGCGCGTGGTCCGCCCGCAGGCGGAGGGTGGCGGTCAGCAGGAGTCCGTCGCACACCCCGGCGGCCGCGAAGGCCGCCGCGCAGCTGAGAGGCCCCGGGGCGAGGGCCGCCGCGGCGAGCGCGAGTCCGATGCCGGCCAGGCCGGTGGCGGCGAGGCGGTCGGGTGCCGCCGCCGGCCGCAGCCGGGCGAGTGCGAGGGAGCCGGCCAGGGCACCGGCGGCGAACGCGGTCATCAGCCAGCCGCCCGTGCCGGGGCGCCCCTGGCTCTCGGCGAGCAGGACGGCGGTCGTGGTCAAGGCTCCGAGGCCGACGAAGGCCAGACAGGTGGCCGCGGTGATCGCCCGCAGTTCCCTGCCGCCCCAGACCGCCACCAGTCCGGCGAGCAGGGCGTCCCGTACCGGAGCGGTGTCCTGCCGGGCGGCCGGGCGCGGAGGCAGGGGCAGCCCGCAGGCGAGCGCCGCCGCGCAGGCCGCGGCCACGGCCAGGGTGGCCACGGCCGCACCGGAGCCCACCGCCGCGGCGGCCGACCCGGCCGCCGCCGGGCCGACGACACCGGCGGCGTTGTGGACCGAGGCGTCCAGGGCGTAGGCGCGATCCCGCTCCGGGCCCGGGCCGAGCATCAGGGCCGGCAGGCTGGAGAGGCCGCCGGAGACGACCGGGCCGCAACAGCCGCCCGCCGCGGCGATGACCAGCACCACGGGCAGGGGAAGCCGCCCGACGCTCACCGACAGGGCGGCGACGGCCCCGGCGAAACCCGTGAGGGCGACCGCGTAGAACATCCTGGGCCGCCGTGCCCGAGCCGCCAGGGCGCCTGCCGTCGGGGCCGCCAGGACGTGCGGGGCCATCCACGCCGCCAGGATGAAAGCGCCCTGCGCCGCGCTGTCGAGGCGCTGCGCCGCGAGCATCACCACGCCCACCGCCATGCCTTCCTCGGCGGTCCGCGCGCAGAACGCCGTCGCCAGGTAGAGCCTTGTGCCGCTGGGCCCGGACATGCCCACCCCCACTCCGTAACGGGTTATCGGAATAAGACGTTACAGTAGGGGCGGCGGCCGGACCGGGCACCCACGGCAGGTGGCCACGACAGTCATCAACGGCTCGGAGGGAGCGGCATGAAACAGCAGGGCTTCCAGCCCGCGCAGCGCCTAGTCGACATCGCGAGCGCGGTACGGACCACCCCGGACCTCTCCAGGGCCGCACTCGCGGAGCTCCTCGCACGCCACGGCGAGAGCCCTGACGACCTGACCGACGCCGCGTTCTCCGACGAGGATGCCCGGGAACTGCGGGACGCGGCCGATCGGATGTCCGGGATCCTCACCGAGGCCGACATCGACCGGGCCGCGCTCGCCCTCAACCGCGTGCTCGCCGAGCAGGCCTCCGCACCCCGCCTCTCCCGCCACGACGGGCACGCCTGGCACCTGCACATCGACCACAGCGACGACGCCGGCTGGGGCAACTGGCTCCTCGCCTCCGGCGCCCTGGCACTCGCGCAGATCCTCAGCGAGCACGGGCGCGTCACCTGGGGCGCGTGCGAGGCCTCGAACTGCCGGAACCTCTATCTCGGCACAGGCCCCGGAAGCCCGCGCCGCTACTGCTCCGCCACCTGCGCATCACGCGCACGGGTCGCGGCCCACCGTCGCCGCACGCGGCAGGCGGCCCCCACGGATGGGCAGCCGAACCGCTAGCGGCGCCGCACGGGATGTCCCCGGGACCGGCTCAGCGGCCGGGTCGACGGCCGGGTCGAACGCTGGCTCAGCGGCCGAAGGTGTCGATGTTCTCGACGAGCCAGCGGCCGTCACGGAGCACGACGTCCACGGCGAACATCGCACCCGCGTAGACCCCCTGGTCCTTGGCCGTGGCCGCCTTCTCCTTCGCCGGCCGGCCGGCCGTGCTCACGCTGCTCTGGTCGGCATAGACCAGGACGCGGGCGCGGTCGCCGTCGATCCGCTCCACCGCGCTGTCGGTGACGGTGGTCGTGATCACCGTCTTCTGCCGGGCCGCCTGGGCGAGCACCCCGCCCAGCAGCGTCCGGTGCTGGGCGACGGCCTTGCCCGTGAGGAGCGTCCTGCCGGCCCGTTCGAAGGGGGCGGTGTCGGCGTGGTCGTACGAGAAGAGCGCGGCGACGGCGGCGCCCGTCTGTCCCTTGATCTCGCTGGTGCGGGCGAGATCCGTGAGCGCGGTGTTGCCGCGCGCGGGGTCGTCACGGAGCTCGCCCGCCCTGCTGTACGCCCATCCGGCGAAGCCGCCGAGCAGAAGCGTCAGGACGCACAGGACAGCGAGGGGGACGCGGCCGGTCCTCTTCGTGCCGGTCTTCTCACGTCCGGGCTTCTCGCGGTCTGTCTGCTCGCGGCCGGGCTTCTCGCGTCCGGTCTGCTCGCGGCCGGGCTTCTCGCGTCCGGTCTGCTCGCGGCCGGTCTTCTCGCGGCCGGTCTTCTCGCGGCCGGGCTGCTCGCTGCTCCTCGCCTCCCCCTTCGGCTCTGCGGCCGTCTCCCGTACGGACCTGGCCGCCGGTCGTTCCCCGGTGCGCGGGGCGGGTTCCGTGAGCACCCCCGCGGGCGTACGGGACCTGTCGCCGGGTGCCTGCCGGTCGGCGAGGGCGGCCTGGCGGCGGCGCTGGCGGTTGAGGTGGTGGCGGGGCGTCGGCATCGTGCGTGTCCTTTCGGGTGCGGGCGGCTGTCGCGGTACGGCCCGGTCAGCCGACCGCCGTACCGCCCACCGGGGCCTGCCCCAGCGCACTGAGCTTCCAGTGGCCGTCGGTGCGGGTGAGTTCGCCGAGCATGCGGCTGTCCTTGTCCGTGCTCTTGCTGTCGGGCGTCGTGACGGTGATGCGCAGGGCGACGAGCAACCGGGCCCGCCCCGCCCGGTCGTCCAGCTCCGTGACGGCCCCGGACAGCACCCGGGCGGTGGTCACCGTCCTCGCGGCTTTCACCTGACCGGTGAACTCCTCGCGCCCTTCGGCCAGTTGCTTGTGCAGTTCACCGGTGGTGGAGGACTCCCAGAGGTCGAGCCCCTGCTCCACCCGCTGGTGGTCCAGGGTGTTGAGGTTCTGCACGGCCTGCTCCCCGGCCGCGAGCGCCTCGTCGCGTTGCACGGCGTACGCGGCGGAGTCGTCGTGGGCGGCGGCGTACCAGTCCCGGCCGGCCCAGGCCGCGGAGGCGCCCGCGGCGAGGGTGAGGACGAGGGCCACGGCCAGGGCCGGACGGATGCCCGCCGGGGTGCGGACCGGACGTGTCATGGGGTGCTCCCGTCTCCCGCTCATGGTCAGCGGGCCTTGATGTCGACGATCAGCCACCGGTCGCCCTGGAACGTCGCGGTGACGGTGAGCTGGGCCGCGGCGGACGTGGCGGTGGCCTTGTCCTGACGCGTCTTGTCCTGAGGTGCCTTGTCCTGACGTGCGTTGTCGTGCCGTGCGTCGCCCTGCTGTGCGCCGTCCCGGCGCGAGGTCTGGTCGAGGAACACGAGGAGGCGCGCGCTGTCCCCGTCGAGTTCGATCACGCCGGTGCGGACGGTCTGGGTGCTGAGGGTGATGCGCTGCTCGACGAGCTGTGCGCGGACCTGCGCGAAGAGGTCCGTGTACTGGCGGGCGGCGCGTCCGGCGAGCACGGTTCCGGCGGAACGCTCGACGGCGTCGTCGCTCACGGGCGTGTAGGAGAAGATCCGGGCGAGGCCCTCGCCGACGTCACCGCCGACGCGGGCGGTGGCCCCGGCGTCGGTCAGCGCGTGGTTGCGCGCCGCGGGGGTGGACCTGAGCTGGTGGGCGCCGTAGAAGAAGGCGCTCCCGGCGAGGAGCAGGACGGCGACGGCCGCCGCGAGCGCGGCCTTCTGCCAGGTGGCGGGGAAGGCGCGGGCGGCATCGTCCGCGGGAGCCTCGGGGACGTCGGGGGCCTCGGGGGCGTCGGGGCCCTCCGGGACGTCGGGGGCCTCGGGGACGTCGCCGTCCGCGTCCTCGGTCACCGCCCCGGCGTCGGTCCCGGTCGTGGCGTCGCCCGCGGCCTCGGGCGTCGCGCCGGTCGTCCCCTCCGGCGGCTCCGGTGTCTCTCCCCCGTCGGTCACGGGCCGGGCCGACCGGGCGCTCGCCGTCCCGCGCAAGAGTCGCGTCATTCGTCCTCGCTCTCCTCGGCCCCGGCGACGGGGACCGCGCTCAGCGCCGCGACCTTCCACGTGTCCTCGCCGGTGCGCGTCAGGACCGCCTCCAGGCGCTTGCGGTCGGTGGTCGCGGCGCCGCCCCCGCGCGGGGTGACGTCGACGCGGACGGTCGCGATGAGTTTCGCCGTACCGGCTCTCGCGTCGAGCGCGGTGAGGGCGGCCTCGGTGACCGTGGCGCGCGCCGAGGCGCCCACCGCGGGTGCGGTGCGCCCCAGTTCGGTGCGGAGCGGTCCGGTGGACGCGTCGCGCCAGGCCCGGATGCCCTTCTCGGCGTGCTCGCGGGTCGAGGCGTCGAGGGAGTTGAGGACGGTGAGGCGGTCCCGGCCCTCGGCGAGCGCCGTGTCCCGCTCCCGGCCGAAGGCGAGGCCCTCGTCGGTGCGGGCCTGTGCGTAGGTCCAGACGCCGGTGCCGCAGAAGCCCAGGGCGACGACGAGGGCGCCGGCACCGAGGATCCGGCCCCGCCTCATCGGGTGCCCCCGGTGGTCAGGCCGAGGAGACCGGCCATGTCCGTCGGTCCGCCGTTCTGGCCCGGCAGCGCGAGCGCGCCGGGCAGGGCCCGCCGGGTGTCCGGCGTGGTGCGGGCGCTGCCCGAGGGAAGCGAGCCGGGCCGGGCCGGTACGGGGACGGGGCCGCCCTTCGGCGCGTGGGCCGAGCCCCGTACGTTGACCCCGGCCGCGGCGGAGCCCGTACAGGCGGCACCGGTGTTGAGGGCGGGCGCGGTGCCCAGGTCGAGACCGTTGCGGTAGCGCGTGGCGCCGTATCCCGAGGTGCAGGGCAGGGGCTTGAAGAAGGTGACGGCCATGCCGAAGTTCATGCGGCCTCCTTCGACGGCGGTGGCTCCGGCCGAGACGGCCGCCGGGTACTTCACGAACAGTTCCTCCATGCCGCGCTGCCGGGTGACGGCGAGCTCCGAGGTGGTGAGGAGGTTGGCGAGGACCACGCTCAGGCTCGGGTCGAGATCGCGCAGGAGTCCGCTGACCTGGCCGGTGGCGTCGGGGGTGACGGCGAGGAGGCGGCGCAGGTCGCCGTCGGAGCCCTTGAGGGTGGTGGCCAGGGTGCGGGCGCCGGTGGCGAAGTCCCGGATGGCGCGGCTCTCCTCGGCCTGGGTGCGCAGGACGACCTCGCCGTCGTTGATGAGCCGGATGGTGGACGGCAGCGACGTGTCGGCGGCCTGGACGAAGCGGCTGCCGCTGTCGAGGAGGACCTGGAGGTCGTCTCCGTGTCCCTGGAAGGCCTTTCCGAACTCGTCGACGACGGTGCGCAGGGACTCCAGCGGTACGGAGCCGGTGAGGTCGTTCATGCTCGCGAGCACGTCGGTGACCGGCGCCGGTACCTGGGTGTCGGACTGTTCGATGCGGGCGCCGTCGGCGAGGAAGGGACCGTCGTCGCTCTCGGGGCGCAGGTCGATGTACTGCTCGCCGACGGCGGAGAGTCCGGCGACGACGGCCCGCGCGTCGGCGGGGATCCTGGGGGCGGACTTCTTGATGCGCAGTTCGGCCACGACGCCTTCGGCGGTCAGGCCGATGTCGCCGACGCGTCCCACGGAGACGCCCCGGTAGGTGACGTCGGAGTGGGTGAACAGGCCTCCGGTGCGGGCGAGATGGACCCGCACGGTGTAGTGGTCGGCGACGCCGGCGTAGCGGCCGAGGTCGGCGTAGCGGACGCCGACGAAGCCGAGGACGAGGACGGCGATGACGAGGAAGGCGAGGTTCTTGAGCCGTACGGTACGGGTGATCATCGGGTCTCGCCTCCGTCCTTCGGCGGGGTGGCCGGGGGCAGCGGCAGGGGCGGATTCGGGCTCGGGATCCCGTTGCTCGCCCCGGTCGCCCGGCGGGCGGCGGGGCCCGGGTCGGACGGTGTGGGCGTGGGGGTGGGCGTGGGCTCGGTCTTGGGGATCAGTGGCGGGATCACCTCGGTTCCCGGGGCGGCGGCGAGGTGCAGATAGGTGTTGAGGTAGTCGCCCTTGACGCCCCGCAGCACCTCGTCGGTGAAGGGGTAGGTGAGCAGGACCTGGAGCGATTCGGGCAGGTCGGCACCGGCGTCCGCGAGTGCCGTGAGGGTGGGCGCGAGGGCCTTGAGGTCGGCGACCATGTCCTTCTTGCTCGCGTCGATGGTGGTGACGGCGACCCCGGACAGGGTGTCCAGGGCGCGCAGCATGGTCAGCAGGGAACCCCGCTGTTTCTCCAGGGTCTTGAGGCCGGGCGAGAGTCCGGTGAGGACCGTGTCGACGTCCTTCTTGCGGCCGGCGAGGGTGGCGGAGAGCCGGTTGAGGCCGTCGAGGGCGCGGGTGATGTCGCCGCGGTGGGTGTCCAGGGTCGTCACGAGGGTGTTGACCCGCCGGAGCATCGAGCGGACCTCCGGTTCACGCCCGCCGAGGGCCGCGTTGAGTTCGCGGGTGATGGTCTTGAGCTGGTTGACGCCGCCGCCGTTGAGGAGCAGGGAGAGTGCGCCGAACACCTCCTCGACCTCGGTGTTGCGGCTGGTGCGGGCGAGCGGGATGACGCTGCCGTCGGTGAGCCGTCCGCCGTTGTCCTTCGACGGGGCGACGAGCTGGATGTACTTCTCACCGAGGAGGCTCGACTGTTCCAGGCGGGCGCCCGCGTCGTCGGGCAGCCGGACGTCACCGTTGATCTTCAGGGTGACGCGGGCGGTCCAGGTGTCGGTCGTCCCGAGCTCGATGGCGGTGACGCGGCCGACGGCGACGTCGTTGACCTTCACCGCGGACTGCGGCACGAGGCTGAGCACGTCGTCGAGTTCGGCGGTGACGGTGTAGGGATGGGTGCCGAGGTCGGCGCCGCCGGGCAGGGGCAGGTCCTCGATGCCGTCGAACCGGAAGGGGTTCCCGGGGGTCACGCCGAGGACGACGGCCAGTCCGAGGCCGAGCGCGACCACACCGACGGCTCCGGCTCCGGCCGCCCGCCGGGAGGGCGGGGTGGGGCGTCTCATCGCTTCCCCTCTCCGGTGGTCGCCGGGGGAGCGCCGGTCGGCGAGGAGCCGCCGGGGCCCACCGCGCCGCCGGCTCCCGTGGAGCCGCCGGTCGACGCGGAGCCGCCGGATACCGGCAGCGGGAGCAGCGGTCCGCCCATGCTGATCTCGTTGAGGTTGGCGCGTCCGTCGAGGGTGCGGGTGTCCTTGTTGTACGCGTTGACGACGTTGGCGGCGGCGAGCGGGGCGACGTCGAGGGCTTCGGCGAGGGAGGCGCGCTGGTCGACGAGGGTCTGGGTGAGCGGGACGAGCCGGTCGACGTTCTTCTTCAGTTCGCCGCGGTTGTCCTTGATGAACGCCTTGACCTTGACGAGGGCCTTGCCGAGTTCCTCGAGGGCGCCGGCGAGGTCGTCCTTGTTTTCCGCGAAGTAGCCGACGACCTCGTCGAGGCGTTCCTGCGCGGTGCGGACGTCGCCGTCCTTGTCCTTGAGCATGGTGGTGAAGGTCTGGAGCCGGCCGAGGGTGGTGAAGAGGTCCTCGCTGCTGCCGTCGAGGGTCTTGGCGGCCTTGCCGAACTCCTTGATGGAGGTGCCGATGGAGGTGCCGTTTCCCTTGAGGTTCTTCGCGCCGGTGTCGAGGAGTTCGGACAGGGCGCCGGTGGAGTTGGCGCCGTTCGGTCCGAGCGCCCGGCTCAGTTCGGTGATCGAGTCGTAGAGCTGGTCGATCTCGACGGGGGTGCGGTTGCGGGCGGCGGGCAGTTCCGCGCCGTCGGCGAGGGTGGGGCCGGTGCTGTACGCGGGGGTGAGCTGTACGTACCGGTCGGCGACGATGCTCGGGGCGACGACGAGGGCCCGGGCGTCGGCGGGGACGCGTACGCCCTCGTCGAGGAGGAGCCGGACGCGCACCCGGGTGCCCTGCGGCTCCACGGACTCGACCTCGCCGACGCGTACGCCGAGGACGCGCAGGTCGGAGCCCGCGTAGATGCCGACCGTCCGGTCGAACCAGGCGGTGATCCGGGTGCCGTCGTCGTCGAGGACGCGCACGGCGACGAGACCGCAGGCGGCGAGCAGCACGAGGGCGAGGCCGGCGACGAGGGGTTTTCCGGGTCTGGTCATCATTCACCGCTCCCCTTGGCCGCCGTCTTCTGTTTCGGCGGCAGGCATCCGGTCGTGGGCTGCGAGGTGTCGGGCAGATAGGTGCGGGGCACCACGCCGCACAGGTAGCTGTCGAACCAGCGGCCGCTGCCGAGGGTGTTGCCGACGAGCCGGTAGTACGGACCGACCAGCGCGAGTGTCTTGTCGAGCTGGCCGCTGTTCTTCTCCAGGACTCCGGTGACGCGGCTGAGGGCCTTGAGGGTGGGGCCGAGCTGCCGGTCGTTGTCGCTGACGACGCCGCTGAGTTCGGTGCCGAGCGCCCTGCTGCCCTTGAGGAGGGCGCGGATGGCGTCGCGGCGCTTCTGGAGTTCGCCGAGCAGGGAACCGCCGTCCTCGATGAGGGTCTCGAAGCTGGACTTCTTGTTCTCGAGGGTCTTGGTGAACTTGCTGCTGTTCGCCAGGAGCCGGGCGAGCTCGGTGTCGCGCTTGGAGACGGACTTCGACAGCTCGGAGAGGCCGGTGGCGGCGTTGCGGACGTGCGGCGGTGAGTTCTTGAAGGTGTCGGAGATCGTCTCGAAGCTCTGGGCGAGCTGGGCGGTGTCGATGGCGTCGACGGTGCCGCTGAGGTCCTCGAAGGCCTGGGTGACGTCGTACGGGGAGGTGGTGCGCGACTGCGGGATGCGGGTTCCCGGGTCCTGCCGGTCGGAGCCCAGCGGGTCGAGCGCCAGGTACTTCTCGCCGAGGAGGGTCTTGATGGCGATCGCGGCGGTGGAGCGGTCGCCGACCCAGGCGTCGCCGACCTCGAACGTCACCTTGACCTTGGCTCCGTCGAGGGAGACCCCGGTGACCTTGCCGACCTTGACGCCGGCGATGCGTACCTCGTCGCCGGTGTCGAGTCCGGCGGCCTCGGAGAAGTCGGCGCTGTAGGTGGTGTCGCCGCCGACGAGGGGCAGCCGTTCGACGTTGAACGCCAGGGCGGCGACCAGGGCGAGGAGCAGCAGTCCGGCGACGGCGACGGCGACCGGGTTGCGCTCCTTGACCGGCTTCAGCCGGGGGCGGGGGCTCATCCGCGGCACCTCGGTTCGGTCACGGCGATCCCGGTCGGCGGCTTCGATCCGTCGGAGGTTCCCACGCCGGTCACGCGCGCCTCGCAGAGGTAGAGGTTGAACCACGATCCGTACGAGGACAGCCGGGCCAGTGCGGTCATCTTGGCGGGGGTGTGGGCGAGGAAGGACTCGATGGCGGGGGTGTGCTCGCCGAGGGTGCCGGAGAGCCGGCCGAGTTCCCGGATGTCCTTCTTGAGGGGGGCCCGCGCCTCCTGGAAGAGACCGGCGGTCGTCGTGGTGAGGTCGCCGATGGCCCGGACCGCCTCGCCGAGGGGTTTGCGGTCGGTGTTGAAGCCGGTGACGAGCTTCTGGAGGGTGACGACGAGGTCGTCGAAGGCGGCCTCGCGGTTGTTGAGGGTGGTGAGGACGGTGTTGAGGTGGGTGACGACCTGGCCGATGACCTCGTCCTTGGCGGCGACCGTCCTGGTGAGGGAGCCGATGTGGCGCAGCAGGCTGTCGACGGTGCCGCTCTCGCCCTGGAGGACCTGGACGAGTGATCCGGCGAGGTCGTTGACGTCGGCGGGCGAGAGGCCCTCGAAGAGCGGCTTGAACCCGTTGAAGAGCAGGGTCAGGTCGAGGGCGGGCGTGGTGCGGTCGAGCGGGATGGTGTCCCCGTCCCGCAGGGTGCCGGTCAGGTCGCCGCTGCCCCGGCCGAGGGAGACGTAGCGCTGTCCGACCATGTTGAGGTACTTCACGGCGGCGGTGGCCGAGCGGGGCACGGAGCGGTCCTCGCGGACCGAGAAGGTGACCTGGGCGGTGCGGCGTTCGACGACGCGTACGTCGGTCACCTCGCCGACCTTCACTCCGGCGATGCGCACGGAGTCGCCCTTGACGAGCCCGGTGACGTCGGTGAACAGCGCCTTGTACGAGCGGGTGGCGGAGCCGACCCCGGTGTTGGCGATGCTGAGGCCGAGGACGGTGGTGGCCAGCGCCGTGACCAGGACGAACGCGAGGGACTTCAGGAGCGTGCCGGTGAGTCCGCGGCGGCGGGTGTGGGCGGGCGGCTTCGTCATCGGAGGGTCACCTCCGCGCCGCGGAACGCCGGGCCGACCAGTGTGCTGCTCCAGTCCGGGAGGTCGCCGGGCCGCTTCTTCGCCCCGGGGGCGAGGAGTTCGTTGACGAGGTCGTTCTCCTGCGGGGAGTTGGCGGGCCCGAGGTCCTGGTCGGCCGCTGCGGAGGCCCGTGCGGCGGGTGCGACCGGGATGCCGAGGTAGGGCACGGGGTAGCAGCGCGGGCCGCCGCCGGAGCCGTACGACGGTGTGTCACGGCCGGGGAGGTACGCGCCGCGCGAGGGCACGGTGGTGACGTCGACGTGCAGTCCCGGCTGGTCGGTGCCCTTGCCGAGGGCCTTGTCCATGGCCGGTACGAACTGGGCGAGGGTGCGGAGGGTGCAGGGGAAGGACGGCGCGTACTCGGCGAGCAGCTCCACGGTGGGACGGCTGGTGGCACTGAGCCGGATGATGTTGTTCTTGTTCTGGCGCAGGAAGGAGGTCAGGTCCTGGGCCGTCCTGGTGGTGGAGCCGAGGGTGCCGGCGAGGTCGGCCTCCTTCTCGGCGAGGGTGCCGCTGGTGGTGGTGAAGTCGGTGAGCGCCGTGACGATGTCCGGGGCGACGTCGGCGTAGAGGTGGCTGACCTTCACGAGTTCTTTCAGATCGCGGGTGAGGGCGGGCAGTTGGGGGTTGAACTCCCGGAGGTGGGCGTCGAGCAGGGTGAGGGTGTCACCGAGCTTGTCGCCGCGCCCCTCCAGGGCCCGGGAGACGGCCGACAGGGTGGCCGAGAGCTTCTGCGGCTGGACGGCGGTGAGCAGGGGCAGGACGTTGTCGAGGACCTGCTGGAGTTCGACGGCGTTGCTGGAGCGGTCCTCGGGGATGACGGCGCCGGGGCCCAGGGGCTCGGCCGTGGAGCCTCCGGGCGGGACGAGCGCGACGAACCGTTCGCCGAAGAGGGTCGTGGGCAGCATCTGCGCGCGGACGTCGGACGGCACGTGGCGGAGGGTTCCCGGCCGCATGGCGAGGGTGAGCCGGGCTCCGCCGTCGGTGGCGTCGATGGCGCGGACCTCGCCGATGACGACGCCGCGGAGTTTCACCTCGGCGCCGAGGTGCATCTCGTTGCCGACGCTGCCGGTCTCGACGACGACCGGGTCGGAGTCGGTGAACCTCTTGTCGTAGACGGCGACCGCGAGCCAGGCGAGCAGGGCGGGCACCAGGAGGAAGACCACGCCGGCGAACCGGCGGCGCAGGGTCTCGGCACGTGAGTCGCTCATCTCACCCCGCCACCTTCACGGTCGTGGTCGCGCCCCAGAGGGCCAGCGACAGGAAGAAGTCGGTGACGCTGATCAGCACGATGGCGTTGCGTACGGAGCGGCCGACCGCGATGCCGACGCCGGCGGGGCCGCCGGAGGCGCGGAAGCCGTAGTAGCAGTGCGCGACGATCACCATCACGCTGAAGATCAGCACTTTCAGCACCGAGAGCAGGACGTCGGTCGGTGACAGGAAGAGGTTGAAGTAGTGGTCGTACGTGCCCTGGGACTGGCCGTTGAACAGGACCGTCACATAGCGCGAGGCCAGGTAGGAGGAGAGCAGGCCGATCGCGTACAGCGGGACGATGGCGACGACACCGGCGATGATGCGGGTGGTGACCAGGTAGGGCATGGAGCGGATGCCCATGCCTTCCAGGGCGTCGACCTCCTCGTTGATCCGCATGGCGCCGAGCTGGGCGGTGAATCCGGCGCCGACGGTCGCGGAAAGGGCGAGCCCGGCGACGAGCGGGGCGATCTCGCGGGTGTTGAAGTAGGCGGAGACGAAGCCGGTGAACGCCGCGGTGCCGATCTGTTCCAGGGCGGCGTAGCCCTGGAGGCCGACGACGGTCCCGGTGAAGAGCGTCATCGCGATCATGACGCCGATGGTGCCGCCGATGACGCCGAGGCCGCCGGAGCCGAAGGCGACCTCGGCCAGCAGCCGTTGCACCTCCTTGAGGTAGCGGCGCAGGGTCCGCGGGACCCAGAGCAGGGCCTTGACGTAGAACAGGAGCTGGTCGCCGGACCGGTCGAGCCAGAGGAACGGGGAGGCCACGGGTCTCAGCCCCCCTTCGGCGGGACGATCTGCAGGTAGATGCCCGTCAGCACCATGTTCACGAAGAACAGCAGCATGAAGGTGATGACGACGGACTGGTTGACGGCGTCGCCGACCCCCTTGGGGCCGCCGCGGGGGTTGAGTCCCCGGTAGGCGGCGACGATGCCGGCGATGAACCCGAAGATCAGGGCCTTGAGTTCGCTGATGTAGAGGTCGGGCAGCTGGGCGAGGGCGGAGAAGCTGGAGAGGTAGGCGCCGGGCGTGCCGCCCTGGAGGATGATGTTGAAGAAGTAGCCGCCGAGCGTGCCGACGACGGAGACCATGCCGTTGAGCAGCACGGCGACCGCCATGGTGGCGAGAACGCGCGGGACGACCAGCCGCTGCACGGGCGAGACGCCCATGACCTCCATCGCGTCGAGCTCCTCCCGGATCTTGCGGGAGCCGAGGTCGGCGCAGATGGCGGAGCCGCCGGCGCCGGCGATCAGGAGGGCGACGATGAGGGGGCTGGCCTGCTGGATGACGGCGAGGACGCTGGCACCGCCGGTGAACGACTGGGCCCCCAGCTGCTGGGTGAGCGAGCCGACCTGGAGGGCGATGACGGCGCCGAACGGGATGGAGACCAGCGCGGCCGGCAGGATGGTGACGCTGGCGACGAACCAGAACTGCTCGACGAACTCCCGGAACTGGAAGGGGCGCCGGAAGACGGCCCTGGTCACTTCGGCGGCGAGGGCGAAGAGCCGGCCGGTCTGCCGCAGCGCGCCGGTGATCACGAGCCGCTCCCGGTGATCCGCTCCCGCTTGGGCAGGGTGTACGCCGCGTCCCTGGCGTAGGTGTCGCGGATGGCGGCCTGGGCGGCGTGCGGCAGCCGGTCGAGCATGCCGAGGACGCGCTCGCGGCGGCGTCCGACGGCCGCGCGCGGCGGGAGGCCGGGCGAGGGTTCCAGCTGCGGGACGATGGCGCGGGGCGCGGTCGGGAGGGTGGCGGGGTTGTCCAGCTCGGCGGCGAGCAGGGCGGCGTCCTTCTCCTCGGACATGCCGATGGGGCCTTCGCGGCGGCCGGCGAGGAACTGGGTGACGACCGGTTCCTCGCTGGTGAGGAGGACCTCGCGCGGGCCGAAGGTGACGAGGTTGCGCCGGAAGAACATCCCCATGTTGTCGGGGACCGTGGCGGCGATGTCCAGGTTGTGGGTGACGATCAGCATCGTCGCGTCGATGCGCGCGTTGAGGTCGATGAGCAGCTGCGACAGGTAGGCGGTGCGGACGGGGTCGAGCCCGGAGTCCGGTTCGTCGCAGAGGACGATCTGCGGGTCGAGCACGAGGGCGCGGGCCAGGCCCGCGCGTTTGCGCATGCCGCCGCTGATCTCGCCCGGGAGCTTTCCCTCCGCGCCCAGCAGGCCGACGAGTTCGATCCGTTCCATGACGATGCGCCGGATCTCGGACTCCCGCTTGCGGGTGTGCTCGCGCAGCGGGAAGGCGATGTTGTCGAAGAGGGTCATGGAGCCGAAGAGGGCGCCGTCCTGGAACATGAGGCCGAAGAGTTTCCGGGTCTCGTAGATGTCTCGTTCCGGGCTGCTCACCATGTCGACACCATTGATGAGGACGCGGCCCTGCTGGGGTTTGAGCAGCCCGATGAGCGATTTCAGGAAGACTGTCTTCCCGGTACCGGAAGGGCCGAGCATCACGCTCACCTCTCCGGCCGGCAAGGTCAGGGTCACGTCCTGCCAGACATTCTGCTTGCCGAAGGACATGGTCAGACCCTCAACGACTACTTCGATTCCCATCCCACCTCCAGCGAGCGTGCGTCGGGGGTGCGCCGCGGGCGCACGTTAAGTCGGTGCGGATCACTTGGACAAGAGGCTTGGCGCAAAATCCTTGATCCGCTCCTGTATTTGTCACCACGGAGACAAAGACCGGGTTCGACTTTGTCTGCACGGAGACACACGGATGGGCCGACCTGCGACTCTGGGCGTCGCCACGGGAACGTTACGGCCGAGTAACCTCCCCCGGCAATACCGGATCCGGAGTTTTCGGCGACACCTTGGAGGCGACCGGGCGCTTATCAGGCGGGAGATAATTCCATTCCGCCGCTTGTCACCGGGGAGAGCAATGCCGAATCCAGCCATCTCTGATCGATCATAATTGTCGACATTGCGCACCACGGAACCAAGGCGATTCCGGCCACCGCTCACCCGATTGACAGGCAATTAGGCTTCTCCAAAGAATCATGGACTGCGGCATTGTTCAGCTAAGTTTCTCGCAAGTAACGTCAGGTTTCGCGGCCGAGAAATACCGGGCCGCCGGCCGCTCCCCCCACCGCGGCCGCACCCTCAGCTGGTCAATCCTCAAGGAGAGTCCGGGACCCATGAAGAAGCAGATCAGAAACTTCGCCGTCGTCGCCGGGGCGGCCACCGCCGCGTTCGCCCTCGCCGCCGGCCCCGCCTCGGCCGTGCCCTCGACGGTCTGGACCGTCAACCCGACGCCCGCCAGCTTCACGGCGACCAACAGCGGCAACGTCGTCCTGAGCGTCAACGGCATCGCCATGACGTGTACGAACTCGAAGGCCTCGGGCACCATGGCGAGCGCCACCGGCAACCCGGCGACCGTCGCCTCCATCAGCGCCATCGCCTTCGGCGCCACCGGCGCGCCCTGCACCAGCGTCCTGGGCAACGTGACCACCGTCGCGACCACCCCGTGGACCGTCGTGGCACAGGACTACACCGCCGCGACCGGGGTCACCAAGGGCTACGTCGGCAACGTCGACGCCAAGGTGACGGTCGGCGCCTGCGTCTTCCGCGTGACGGGCAAGGCCTCCGGCACGTACACCAACTCGACGGGCAAGCTGGCGGTCAACAGCGTCACCGGCGAACTCACCGTCGTCTCCTCGACCAACTGCGGCTCCGCCGTCCCGGTCGGCGCCAAGCCGCTCTTCAAGGGCGACTACCTGGTCAAGGTGGCGAACACGACCACCATCCCGACGATCGTCGGCTCCAACCCGTAGTGCGCGAGAGCCCGCGTCCGCCCGGCCGGTGACCCCGGC
>NZ_JBHTSA010000122.1:0-22963 GCF_042795405.1 Streptomyces sp. NPDC056480
TTGAGACGTGAGATCTCTCGCTCAACTGTCCGGGAGCCTTGCCTGTTACGAGCACTTGCCTGTCACCCGATCAGTGGCCAACTCGAAGAAGCTCACTGCTGAATCCGCCCAGGGTTGATGTGGCACATACATCATGCACCCCGGCAATCGAGGCCGAAACAAAGGGGCAAAACACTCCATAGGGGCGCCGGTGGAGTCCCATACAGCATGCCCATGACTCGCCATTCTGGGTCCCGGACCCAGAATGGCGGGTATTTACTCCATGCGTCGCTCAGCCCCCTCCTGGCATGCAGTGACCACTCCGACAAGCGCCATGCACCCTGCACGTCCGAGCGGAGCCGCTACGGTCTAGTTCGGTGTGAGCCTCCAAAGAAGACAAGCAAAATCATCTGGCGGCACCAGGCCAGACGAGAAGCATGGCGTTGCGGGTTATCCGCTGCGGCCTTGGCGACACGAGCATGACACTGACCGGAGATGTCAGTGCCGAGGATGTGCAGGACTTCTCTGCGAATACTGTCATCCTCCGGCAAGTCCCCGGGCTGCAGTGAGGTGCAATACAGGGCTGCTGAGAGCGCCTTCAGCACCGCATCTCCGACCACCGTGCCTGCGGGGGTGCTGAGTTGCATCGAGTTACGCATGGGAACCACGTCCGTAGTCTGCCCCGAGGTCCTGGCGATTTACCTTGGCTAGTCCTGGCGCCAATGGAGATGGAGCGCCCGAGCAGGGTGCTGCCTCCTCCGAGCCGGTCCCGCCAGGGCGGCTTCCGCCTGCTCCTCGGATCGAATGTCATGCCGGAGGCCAGCCCGGCCAAGAGAGTCGCCTGCTATCACCGGGATACTGAGCGGCTCGGGCCGCCAGGACGGGCAGGGCCACACGGCGGAGGCTCGCTCGTTGGGCAGATGGAGCCGATCAGTCACGGGCTCCCGGTTGGCGGGGCCCGGACCCTGTCCGGTCATCCGGGCCCCTGCAGACACACTGCGCCATCTCTTCAGAGCATCCATGAGTAATCAGCACTCAACACGGCCGTCTCCGCTGGAGCCGAGAGCGGCTCTTCCCGGTGCCTCAGGCTTACACGTGACCGCCTGCGCGCAGCGCTGGCTGAACCTGCAGGGGATACGCCCTGGGGTCCCTGAGCTCCCTGAGCGATACACAGAGTTCCAGTGCGTCACTGCGTGCTGTGAGTATCGTTTGCTCAAGCACCCTCGGCGGCCCTAGATCACATTCGAACCAGACAGACAAAACGTGTGCCGTGGCACGACTCACCTGCTCTGGCCTTGGAGGTAGAGATGACCGCCCCATGCAGCATCGACAGGACAGCCGCTTGCCCGTGCCGCTTTCAACAGCGCACAATCAATGCATTGTTCAACTTTCTCGTCTCGTCCGCGAATACGTCTGACAAAGCAACGACGCGGCTTGTCCGTTCCGTTCAGCCAGAGAAGCGCCCCAATCCAGAGGACTGAGGCAGCGTGCCTGCCTCCAGGCGCTTCAGCCGCAGTGCCGGTGCGCCCCAGACGGCCGGTGCCGTCTGTCTCTAGGCAGGGCTTCTCCGCGTGGGGCCCGGTGCACTGCCGCTCTCGCTGATTCCTGGACGGTCAATTGGCTGGTGCTTTAGATCAGTCAGTGTCCCGGAACATCAGCTACACCATGTTCCCCTGAGGCCAAGGCGCCAAGGATGACCTTTTCAACGGAACGTCGTTCAGCGGGTTCGGGCGTTGGGGCCTCGCTGGAGCAGTGTGGCGCGGAAACGACCTCACCGCGCACCGAGGTGCTACTGCGCACTGCTGGCACCAGCCTCGGGCAGCGCTGGACTGGCGGATCCCGCAGTCAATCTGACCAGGCGGCGGCCAGCCGAAGCGTCCTGTGGCGCTTTCATCGGTCGACTGACACAGCTCCAACGGCCCACAGCCTCGCCCGCGCGCACCTGCGCCGGTGGGGGGTCGATGTGCATTTGGCGGATGGCGCATCGTCTTTGAGCTGCGACCTTGTCAGACACGCCGTCCAGCACGGCGGATCTCCGATTGCCCTGCAGATCAGTTGCATCTACAAGGGCATCTCTCTAACGGTGCATCATGTCCAAGCGTCTGGGGAGACTGCTTGTCCGGCTGCAGGCGCTGAATGCCCTGGGCTCCAGCCGATCGTCATGCTGGCCAACATGTTCGCCGTCAGCAGCAGCTCTTTGGGAACCTTCACTGCCGCCTACCTGGATGGTGACCGGCCTGCTGTCCGGGAAGGTGAACACCGTTGCCGATAGGCCCTGGCGCAGAGTCCATGAACCCGATGGGGCGTTTCCCTCCACCATGCGGAACCTTGCTGGTCAGGTCCGCCCCCTGCCAGCCGATTGTCTCGCCAAGCCGGGTCTTCCCTTTCTGGCTCCGGCCGAGCGCTGGTAAATCTCCGCCCTGGCCAAGGAGACACAGAGCCGGCCAGGCCACTGAGCCTGTACCAGGCATCCTTCATGCATCGCTCTCGGCCCCTGTAACACTCGCCTGAACGCACAGTTCGCCGAAGCCTCAACGTCAACTGGGCCCGCCCAAGCCCGCCGCACAGGCGCCCCTCGACATTGAGCTTCTTCAACTCGGGTTCGGCCGGAGGCGCTCAAGAGGGTCTGACCTGCACAGACACTTCAGGTGGGTCACCCGATCGGTGGGCAAGCTGAAGAAGCTCATTGAGGGCGGAGCAGCGCCATATCGGGCTGGAACAGCACCGCCCTCTTCGTCGCTCTCGAAACGGTGACCGGGAAGGCGACCGGTTCCCTCCGCTGACGCTGCCCCGCAGCAGAGCAAGCGGATCCCGGACGGGAATGGATGCCCGTCTTGTCCTGGACAACTCAATCCGTACCAGGCTGGCTTCACATAGCGGCATCCGCTGGACCAGGGGTTCCACCTTGCACTTCGCGCCAGCCATCGCATGTTGGCTATACCTAGCCGAGCAGCCAGTTTTCCCCAGATCGCCCAGAAGCAGCATGCACGTGGCCATTCCTAGCCCTCGGATACGGCATCCGAACCTGGCTCGACGATTGAATCGACCCCATGCCCTTCGTCTGGGAAGGATAACCGCCGAGGTACTCGACAGTTCCTCCACTGCTGCCAACGAACCTCCAGCTCAGGACACTCTCGGTATACCCGGGAAGGCGCCTCGTCAGCCTTCCGCACATGCCAGCGTGAGTAGGGACTGCTCAGGGATCTGATACATGAGGGGGCAACTGTAGGAGATGACGTATCCGCGACGCTGTAGAGCAGGTGCCTTCCGCGCCATGTCCATGATCGATCTAGCAATCCGCCAGGCTCTGCGCTCGGAATGCCGACACAGAGTTGGTGCAGTGCTCGTCGTGGGGCGCCGTGTGATAGCGGCGTCGCCGAATCGTCGCCGCAACGATCCCATGATCGATTTTCGGCATGCCACATTCCATGCCGAGGAGGCGGTTCTGAGGCGGGTTCATCGTGCGGCCGGAGCGATCATCTATGTCGCCCGCGTGGCTGCAGATGGCACGTCGGTCATTGCTCGCCCTTGCGCGCGGTGCCAGGTAGAGCTTGCCCGGGCTGGCATAGTCCGCGCCTATTACACAGCATCACCCACGGCCGTCGACGTTATGGGCTTTTCGGACAGCAATGGTCACTCCCCTAGTGGAGTACCCAATCGGCACGCAAAGTCTTCACGGGCTGGATCATCGCGCTGACCGAGGGGGTCCCGTCTGTTGCCGTAGCGCGGCAGCGGCTTGGTCTGGTGCCACATTCACTCTGGGATTCCCCGGGGAGGCAGACGGATTGGGCCGTTGGGCCCGGAATGAGCAGTGGATGCTCATGATCCATCTCTCGCGGGTTGGCTACTTTGAATGACAAATAGGGGCAAGTGGCGGAAAGGCAGACGCGGCGGACTTAAAATCCGCAGTCCTCTGGACGTGTGGGTTCGAATCCCATCTTGCTCACATGGGAGCTGTCAGTGAGCTTCTTCAACTCAGGTTCGGCCGGAGGCGCTCAAGAGTGTCTGACCTGAACAGACACTTCAGGTGGGTCACCACCGCTGCTTGACAACACCATTGGGAATCGGTGGGCAAGCTGAAGAAGCTCAGCCATGAGGCAGCTGCGGCTCTGACAGGTCCCGGATGAACAGCGGTCGCACTCCTGGCCGATGCACCCGTCTGGATCCTCTCCGTGATGGTCCGCACACAGCTGAGCGACGTGGCAGGCGCAGCGGGCTCAGCACCCCACCGGAGACCGCCGTCGCACCTGCCGGTCCGAGGTTTCCGCTTACGGCCGCTTCAGACCCCGGCCCTCCTGGCTAGATCAGGGGGCCGGTGGCCCGCCAAGTAGGTTGGCTAGGCGGGTCAGCAGGGGTGAGACCCACCTCGCACCCGGGTCTCACCCCTGCCCTTGATCCGCCGCGCTGGCCTCATCGTTCTCATCTGCCGCCTGGGACCAACGCGCCCATCACAGGTAGCCATGCTCCACCGCCGCCTTTAGCGGCTCCTCAGTACGGCCGGCCAAGGACTACTGGGCATCGAACGAGCGGCGTCGCCGAGCCAGGCGAATATCGGCTTAGCTTGAATTTAAAGGTTTGCCCCCGGCTCTTTGAGTCGGGGGCAAACCTTTAAATTCAAGCTTAAAGGGCATCGCCACACCAGCGACGATTCTATCGAATTCTCAGCCTTGGTCTGCATAGCCGCCTGGGGCCAGGGATGGCGCGGCCGGCCGACGGGGGCCCACGTGATCCCCCTTGGGAAGTATCTGATACGTGATGCGCCAGTGGCGTCGCGCCAGGTGACGCTAGTCCGGGGCACGGACAAATCACCGGCAAGGCACGGCGCGGAATGAACACGAGGTAGCCCGGAGGGCAGCGGTGACGCCCAGGAGCAACGGCATTTGGCGCAATAGGGGTTGCCGTGAGTCGTTCGGGACAGGATGTGCCCGTCCGGACCACCACACTGACCAGGGTCAACATGAGACTGGTGAGTCGTCTCATTCTGAAACGCTCCGCTTGGCGCTAGATCTCTTGACCTCCCATGACTCAACTGGTTCATTGGCTCAGCCACTCAGTCAGTAGGAGTAGGAGGACCAGTGGAGGCTCTGCCTCGGCGAACAGTCGTCGATGAACTCGAAGATCGCCTCAGGGACGACATCATGGAGGGCTGCCACCCCGTTGGGAGTCTGCTGCCTCCCGAGCGGGAGCTGGCTCACAGGTACGGGGTGACCAGAACAACCCTCAAGCATGCCTTTGGCCGTCTGGTCCAGGCAGGGCTTCTGGAGACGCGCCACGGAGTCGGCACTCGGGTGCGCGACTACATGCGGCTTGGCGGGACGGATCTGCTTCCGGTGCTGGTACGGCACGGTGGTGAGTGGATTGGTGACGTGTTCGAGGTCCGCCGCACCATTGGTGCTCTGATCGCTGAACGCGCGGCTGTACGTGCCACGTCCCAACATGTGGCGGAGGTGCGCAGACTCCTGCAGATGGTTGCAGATGCCGGGAGTACCAGCGAGGTCCAACTCGCCGACGTTGAGGTGCATCGGGCCCTGGCACGTGCGACGGGGAATCGCGTCTATCTGCTGCTGACAAACACCCTTTTCGAGGCATACCTCCCCTTGCGAGCCACACTGGCACAACCTTTCACCGACGCACAGGTTGCCCACGCGCGACTAGCTGGTGTCGTCGAAGCCATCGCGGCGGGCAATCCGCAAAAGGCCAGAGCTGCGGCAGAGCTCTACCTGACAACCACCGAGCAGATCATGCGGGAGTGCCTGCGATGAGAACCGTAACCCGCTTCCGTGAAGCCATGATTGGCACTGTTCTCCTCAACGGGACTGAGAGGCAAATACGCTTCGACCTGGAGGTGGAGGCCGACGGCCCACTCATTCCCTGGCGCACCGTGATGGCGAGAGTCAAGGGGAGGGTGCGTCTCGCGGGCCTGGCTGACAACACGACGGTTATAGGAGAGATGGAGATCTCTCCTATAACCCGACGGCGCATCCGGTACCGTCTGATGTTCGATGTCGCAGGGCGGTGCCTGGCTCTTGACGGATGGAAGTCGGTGTCCGCCCTGCGGCCGGTGACCTCACTGACCGTGCTGCCCTTCACCCTCCGCGAGCGTGGGGGCGTATGGGCGGGCACAGGAACACTGCGTTTTCCTTTGGCCTCAGGCCTCGTGCCCTTCATAGCGAGCTTCCGTCTCCTGCGGTACCAGGCGGGCTCATCGCAGCACTGGGTACCGCGATGGAAGGGAGAGGCCGGCCGTACAGAGGTCTGGTACACCACGCTCACCGACCCCGAGACCGGAACGGGTATTTGGCTGCACCACGAGCTTGTCGCTCCAGCCGACGGGAGCGCCCCGTTCGCTCACGGCTGGGTTGCCGCCTTCCGTGATGATCAGCCCGTGCAGCATGCCCGCTTTGGTCCCGTGCCGTGGCACAGGCCAACCGAGGGTTTCATCGCCGATGATGTCCGGGCCGTACCCGGCCGACTGGTCGGCGCTGCCGGCCAGTTCTCGTGGGAGCTCACTGAAAAGGCGGGTTCTACGCCTCTGTTCACCTTCCCCTCTTGGGCATGGCGACGTTCCTTGCTTCCCGCCGCCCAGATGCTTCCGTCCGAACGCTCTTTGTTCGCCGGTACTTTTCGCGTCGGCGACAACTCACTCTCGCTGGCCTCTGCGCCGGGAGCGTCGGCGCGTATCTACGGCCATGGCAATGCCCGCCAGTGGTCATGGCTGCATGCCGACCTCGGAGACGGAGACGTGCTGGAGGTCGTGGCCGCCGTCTCCATGCGCCGGGGTCTTCGCCGGCTCCCGCCTCTGGTCTTCCTGCGACTGCGCAGGAACGGAACAACCTGGCCGCGGCGGGCGGAGCGCTCGGCGATCGGCTGGGCCGGATGGCTCCGTTTCCGCGCCGTTCTGGGGCTTCCCGAGTGGACGGTTACTGGGCAGGCTGGGCTTCGCCGGATCCGGGTTCAGGTGAACCAGCCAGCTGAGCAGACCTTGAGCCTCAAATACGAGGACCCTGACGGAGGAGTCGCGGTGTGCAACAACAGCGAGCGTGCTGACGCCCGGATTGTTCTCGAGCGGTGGAAGGGCGTCTGGCGTACCGAGGCGGAGTGGACTCTGTCCGGCACCGCTCACGCGGAAGTCGGCCTGCGATGAGCCTGAACTCGCTTGCCCTCGCCGTACTCGGGAAGGATCCCGACCTCCCCTGGATGGCTGCGGTACCTCACCGCCTTGAGTCGGTAGTCGCTTCCATGCCGGTCGCCCAGCGGCTGGCACTACGCGGCACAGCGGCTGTCATCGACGCCTGCGTTCTTGCCCGCACTGGGCGACGCACTGCGAACCTGCCAGCGGCGCAGCTCGACGTTCTACTCAGGCCTCTTGCTGGCAGCTCCTTTACGGCTGCTGTACTGGACGCCGTGAAAATGCCGGTGCTACTCGCAGCTGGCACCGAGCGCATGCTCGCGTTGAACGGTGGGAATCTAGTTTCTCCTGTCGTGCCGCGTCCGGATCCTCCCCTCGACTGTGTGCAGGCTGAGGACTGGCCTTCCCGTAGCACCGCGGATGCCGTCGTGGTCGGGTCGGGTGCAGGCGGCGCCATGGCCGCACGTGCCCTGGCACAAGCAGGCATGCGTGTGACTGTGATCGAGGAGGGAGAGCATCACACAACTGCGTCCTTCGCTCGCGGCACTCCCCTGGATCGGTTTGTCAGGCTCTACCGGGATGGCGGAGCGACCTTCGCGTACGGCAACCCGCCTCTGCTGCTGCCCTCCGGACGTGCTGTCGGAGGGACGACCGTGGTCAATTCCGGTACGTGCTATCGCACGCCCGACCGGGTGGTGCGCCGCTGGAATGCCACCTTTGGCTTCAGTCTGGCCGACCAGTTGGCTTCGCACCTCGATGAGGTGGAGCGGGATCTGAATGTGCGTTCGGCGTCGATGGACGTACTTGGCCGCAATGGAGAACTGGCGCTTTCCGGCGCCAGGAAACTGGGCTGGCAGGCAGAGCCTCTACGGCGTAACGCCGTAGGTTGTGCTGGGTCGTGCCAATGCGTGGTGGGCTGCCCCACTGGTGCCAAGCAGAGCATGCAGGTGTCAATTCTTCCGCATGCATGCGCGGCCGGAGCTCGGATCGTCACTCGCGCCCGCGTTCTGCGTGTGCTCGTCGACCGCGACCGTCCTGGCGGTCCTCGGGCCGCAGGAGTGCGTGTGAAGCGTGCGGATGGTAGCGAGCTGGAAATCCTTGCCCCGCTGGTCGTCGTCGCGGCCGGCTCTCTGGAGACCCCGCCCCTTCTGCGCCGGTCCGGCCTGGGCAGCCATCCCCGGATCGGCCGCAATCTCAGTGTCCATCCCGCTGTCAGCGTGGCGGGGCGGTTCGACGAACCTGTCCGGCCGTGGAAAGGAGTGATGCAAAGCGCAGGCATCGAGGAGTGGCATGCTCAGGGGATTCTGTTGGAGGCGACCTCGGCGCCTCCTGGCATGGGGAGCTTCGTGCTGCCCGGGACAGGCAGAGACCTGCGGCGCGAGCTGCTCGAGTCGGACCACCTTGCGACGCTCGGCGCCATGATCGCCGACCGTCCCAGCGGGCGTGTCCTGGGCCGGCAGGGCGCACACGTTCATTACGCATTGGACCCAAGCGACGGTCGGCGCCTCATCTCTGCCCTCCGCGCAGCGGGCTCCGTCCTCTTCGCAGCCGGCGCAAGCGAGGTGCTCACCGGCATTCCGGCAGCCCCGGCTGCCAGGTCCGAAAAGGAGCTGGAGGATCTACTCACGAACACGGTACCCCGACAACTGCACCTTTCCGCGTTCCACCCCACCGGCACCGTCGCCGCAGGAGGCAATCCCCAGCAAACACCTTGTGACCCCCAGGGCCGGCTTCGGGGAATCCGCGGAGTCCTGATCGCTGACGGATCCGTCTTGCCCAGTTGCCCCGAGGTCAACCCGCAACTGTCCATCATGGCTGCGTCGCTGGCTATCGCCAGTACCTGGCTGAGCAGCGAGGGATAGGGGAGAACCTGCCTCGCCCAAGGGGGCCAGGGCCGCCAGCTCAGCTCTTTCAGCGAACCACCGCCTGGCTGGCCAGAGACTGGGGCGGAACGGAAGAGGCTCCTCGGCCGCTGCGTGAGATGCCTGACGCCTCAACTCGTCGCTGAGGAGCCTGCCTGGTGCACACACTGAGCTTCTTCAACTCGGGTTCGGCCGGAGGCGCTCAAGAGGGTCTGACCTGCACAGACACTTCAGGTGGGTCACCCGATCGGTGGGCAAGCTGAAGAAGCTCACTGATCGCCGCCGGGGAGGATGAGCAACGCTGCAGGCTCCGGCCTCACAACGCACCCTGGTCGCCCTCTGGTGCACCTGCGCATGTACGACATCTTCTCGCAGGTCGCTGCCGGAGTTCCAGACCAGCGCCTGCGCTGCCTGCACTTGCATTCGAGCCGGCATTGACCTGCGCTGGCCGCTGGCCGTATTCCAGGCCTGAAGCGATCCTGCGCGAGGCGGATGCGGAGTGTGTGCCGGCGGACGGATTCCCGCCCAGAGCGGTGGCGTGCGCGGCGACTACGCCGACTTTTCCGGCGGGCGTTGCCGCCACGGCCCGAATCCTTCCTCACTGCCATGCAAGGAAAGACGTGGGTCTCTCAGCCACTGCGCAGCCGCGCCCACGGCCTGGCCGAGGCCGTAGCCGCCGCATCGTGACGACCAGTGTCTGCCCTGGCATCCCCGCCCTGGCCAGAGGCGGCGGCGCCCTCGCCTGGTGGACTTGCACCCCCAACCCCACCAGGGAGCTCACCGCGCGGCAGCGACCGCTAAACCGGACGCACGCCCGACTCCGGTATCCCGCCCGACTCGGAGCGGCCGCCTTCAAACTCTGGCGCACCTTCCATCACGCCCGATGCAGCCCCAACCGTCCGTCAACAGCCACCTGAACCCTGCATCGCCAACGCCGTAGGATCCATGTGTATCGGCCGCGGAGCTTCGCGTCATCCGCTCTTCCCGTGCGCTTGAGGTGGCTGGCATAGCCCCTGGGCGCACAACTACGTTGGCTCACGAGACCGCCCTGGGACTCGGGGCAGACAAGCCATCCGTGTCCTGACAGCCATCGCCTACTGCAGCGCGAGGCTCGTTGGCACAATCACCTTCCCGAGTAATCGCTGTTCCTTCGGCATCGTGTGAGATTCCTCTTGCCCTCCATTCGCCAGAAGTCGCAGCCGTTCGACGGCACAGAGAAACATTCCCTCCGCCTGTTGCCTCTCGGGCTTCGCCTCGGATGAGTCCATGGCATTCTCTCCAGGGGCTTGCCCCGGCATCACAGGCCGCATGACGGCCACTGTGCTCGTTCCAGTCATCGATCCTTCACGTCCAGGGCGGTAGGCCGGGCTGAACTGAGCAATCACTACTGGTGCCAGCATGCGGCTGGCCAATAAAGAGTCGACCTTCAGGATGCTTGCTCACAGGCCCCCAGGAGGGGTGATCCGAACAGTTCGGCACATCTGCCATGATTCAGTAAAGCTACGCAAAGCCGGCACGGAACAGCTGCCTGGCTTCTCCCGCCTGGCCGATACGCCTCAGTTTTCGATCCGGCAAGTCCGGTCGTTCTATTAGCCACTCGCTGCCCGCATAGGAATGAAATGCTCCACGCGCACATCACAGGGACCGGATCCTACATACCAAGAACAGTATCTTCAGGAGGTACTGCGCCAGGCTTGTCGAGTCGCCTGCGTGACGCATTCTCAGGGGCATTCGAGACGTCGGATCGACGGCACTACGCATCGCAGGACGAGACATCAGTATGGATGGGCACCCATGCTGCCAGAAAAGCGATTCTAGACGCAGGCATCGGACCCGAACAGATCGATGTCATTATCTACTGGTCCTTCGTTGCAGATTCCGAGGCGCCCAACGACGGTACCCGGATCGCCATGGAACTCGGGGCTTCCAACGCAGCATGCATCGCGGTTGAAATGGGGCTCAGCGCCACCTCTCTGGCGATGATCGGGGTCGCAGCGAGTCTCATCGAAAGCGGCACCTTCAATACCGCACTCATCGTCGCCGTGGCGAACTGGTCTCAAAGGGCATTCGAAAAGGGCGTAGATACTGGCCCTGTGGGAGACGGAGCAGGCGCAATCGTGATTTCTGGCCGGCCAGGTCGGTCCTTACTTGGGATGAAGCATGCGAGGGAACCCCGCTACTACGACGCGATTAATATCCGGCACTCGCTGTCCAGCGGACAGCTTGAATACTTCAACGCAAACGGTGTTCCAGGGTTTGAGAATTTTGCGAACGAGGCTCCCATCGGATTCCTGCGAGACTTCCTGAACGAACAGGAGGCGTCTGCCGGCGAAATATCATGGTTCATCCCGTATCAGGCAAGTGATCGAATCTGCCGACACTGGGGGAACTCTCTCGGGTTTGAACAGGATCAGATTCTCACAACGTTCCACGAGCACGGCACACTCTCTGCTGCAAGCGTTTCAGTGGTACTGGATCACTATCGGAACAGGGAACCCAGGATTCGCGAGGGGGACACCGTTCTCCTCTGCGCCACAGGGGCTGGTTTCAACATGATGGCAATTCTCTGGCGAATGTAAAGCCCCTTCTCCTGAATCCTGCCGATCCGCCCTCCCATTGAAGATCGTCCGAAGTCCACCCTGGATTCTCGAACTACTTTCAGGAATCCCGTTGACGGGATCACGGCAAGATCCACCCGCTCCTTAACCAAAGTCCGCTTGCAATCCTGGCCAGTAAGTGAGTCGAAGCATGAGCTCTCTCCGCCCTGAAGAAGACCGCACGTCGGGGTCTCCGGAACTCCTCGTAGACGTGGTTTCCCTGCTTCTCAAGTCCCAAGGAATAACCACGATTTTCGGGATTCCCGGAGGTCTGATCCACCCGTTTTTCGACCGTATAGAGCAAGATGAGGACTTTTCACTGATTGTGGCCCGCCATGAGGGCGGAGCGGCGTTCATGGCAGACGGATTCGCTCGAGCAGCCGGAACAATGGCCGTGGCTGCCGCTACGTCCGGTCCAGGTGCAACCAACCTGCTGACTGGCGTGGCAGCTGCACACGTGGATGGTGTGCCGATGCTTGTCATCACAGGACAAGCTCCCAGCCACACGCTGGGGAAAGGAGCAGCCCAGGAGACCGCCCGGGAGGACATCGACATAGTCGGGATGTTCGCTCCGGTGACCAAGTACTCGGCCATGGTGTCCTCGCCCGGACAGTTTGCCCTTCATTTCCGGCGGGCGATCACTCTGGCCCTGAGCGGCCGTCCTGGTCCTGTCCATCTCAACGTACCTGTCGACTTCTGGCAGCAACCGGCCGGGGCAGCCCTACCACGCCCCCTTCCCATAGAGCCCGCACATCCCGTGGACCTAGCCGCAGTACAGCGTGCTGCGGCAATGCTGGACCGGGCAGAGCGCCCAGTCCTGCTTGCAGGTGCAGGGGCCTCGTCATTCGGGGCTCGACAGCTGCTGGAGGACATAGCCGCATTACTAGGCGCTCCGACAGCGACCACGCCACGCGGCAAGGGCATATTCCCGGAGGATCATCCTCTGTCGCTCGGAGTCTGCGGACTGGCCGGCAGTGCGGCAGCCCAGCGGGAACTTCTCGATCAGTCGCCCGACGTACTATTCATTATCGGCGCCTCTATGAACGAGACCACGACGTTCAACTGGCACCCCGGTCTGGGGCGTAACCGCCATATAATTCAGCTCGATATTGACCCGGCACGCATCGGTAGAAGCTATCCTGCCGACATCGCGTTGGTGGGCGATGCCGAAGCGACACTAGCGGAGCTTATCAAGTATTTGAATGGGAACGCTAAAACCAGCCGGCGTAGTACTCCCCCACCGAGCCGCCACGCGCCTCAGCTTCAAGAACCGGCACCCGGCCGGAGCGTGACGGAACCAGGAAGAATCAACCCTGTCTCCTGGAGAGACGAGCTTAATGACGCCCTTCCGTCAAATTCTATCGTGTTCTCCGATATCGGTGGGCATATGCTCTTCAATATTCAGCACCTGCGAATCCGAGGCGACCAGCGGTTCATTATCAACATGGGGTTCGGTTCCATGGGGCACGGAACTGTGGCCCCTATAGGTGCTGCTGTCGGATGCCCCGACAGGCCAGTCATCGCGATCGTCGGTGACGCCTGCTTCACAATGAACGGAATGGATCTGCTCACTGCCCGGGAGCACGATATCTCTGCTGTCTGGATAGTTGAAAACAATCAGAGCCACGGAATCTCTTACCACGGCAGCCGGATGGTCAACGGTGGCCGCGCTATGCAGTGCATCATCAATGACAAGGAACTGGGAATTTCCGCCATCGCCAGGGGCATGGGTATTCCTGCCTGGGAGATAAGGTCTCCAGGAGAACTCACTGATGCCCTTCACCAAGCGATCTCCGTCCACGGACCAGCCGTCATCGAAGTGCACGTAGACCCCGAGGTATCGCCACCGCTGGCCGAACGTGCCAAGACAGTAGCCGGATTCCGCAACAACTAGCCCACATCTCCTGCCCATGCCGAGGCCGCTGCAGAGCCGGCGTCAGTCGTACCAGCTCTCGGTCAACTCGAGTACCGCGCTGAAGGCAGCCGCCCGTCCGGGACAAAGTATGTGTCGACAGGTTGCTTCTTCAGCGCGGAAGAGAGCACCCTGCCGCGCATTGCCGAAGCCTGGGGCGGGCCGAAGTGGCGGGGCAGGGACCGTCAGCCCTTGATGTGAGCGATGCCCTGCTCGGCCCGGATGCGCCTGGAGGAGTGCGCTTTGCGCTGTCGCTAGTGCATCTCTCCTCGTACCCGACGGGGGCGTTGTTCTTGACTTGCGGTGCGGCGGGTCACCACGTGTCCGCCGGTCTGTGCGCCAAGCCCTGGTGACAGGCCCGGGAGATATCCGCACAGGTTCCGGGCTTAGTACTGCAACGGTCCTTGTTGTGACGGTTGGGCAGTTTCTGGTGGTGTGTGGCCGCGTTGTTTGTAGTGGCTGAGGCGGGCTTGGTGTTGTCGTCTGCGTCGCCAGTGGGACCAGTGCAGGACGTGGTCGATGGGTGCCGGTTGGCGGTGGGTGAGGCGGTGGATCAGGCGTCTGAGTTCGGGAAGGCTGAGAGGGACGAGACCGGAGGATCCGTTTCTGCTTTCTCCGCATCGAGCTCGCGGGCTCGCAGGACGGTGAGGCAGGCGTGGGCGGCCATGGCCAGGGTTATGTGGCGGTGCCAGCCGGGGTAGCGGCGGACCTGGTAGTCGTCCAGGCCGCACTCCTGCTTCGCGGTCTGGAAGCACTCCTCGACGGCCCATCGGCTGCCGGCGATGTGGATCAGCTGGTCGAGGGTGGTGCCGGCGGGGCAGCAGGCGATGTAGTACGAGATCTCCTGGGGCCGGCTCACGCTGCGGCGGGCGATCACCCAGTGCCGCCGGTCTTCCCGATGCCAGGGCCTGACCTCGACCCTCGCCCAGCCGAAGACCCGTGGCCCATGGGCCCCGTTCCCGCAGGAGCGGCGTTTCCACTTCTGCCGGGGCAGACCGTGGAACAGGTCGTGGACGGGATGGTCGATGGCCCAGCGGGTGACGAGGGTGTCGTGCCGGGTGGTGGCCATGGCATGGAAGACATCAGCCTGCTCGAGCTCGGTCCGCCAGCTTTTCGAGTAGCCGTAGTCGGCGTCCGCGGTCACCCACCCGAACGGAAAGGCGCCGTTGGCTTCGGTGTCCGGGACGTCGAAAACAGTGCCGTCCACCGCGACCAGACGCCACCGCCGATACCAGGCACCCACCGTCTCCGGCGTCGCGACCGGATGACATACCCGGCCGAACAGCACCTTCAAAGGCTCCGGCCCCAACCGCAGGCGGGCCCGCCCGATCGCCGCCGTCGTCGGCACCCGCCACGGCTTGTCCCACCGCCGCACCCGCAAAAGCCGGGCCACCTCCTCATAACCCTGCCCCGGCGAACAGGCACATCGCGAGCACGAAACACACCACCACCCGGGCCGGCAACAGCCTCGACCGCTGCTCGACCCACCCGCACTCCACCACCACCTCATCCACCAACCCAGGCGGAAACACCCGCGTCAGCACACCCAGAGCGATCCGCACAGTCCTATTGGTGGACTGCCACCATCCCATGAGGTAGACGACGTTCCGGTGCTCGGGCGGGACCCGCACTCCCTGGGCGGTCACCTTCGCCGCCGCCTGAAGAACCATCGGCACCGTCGCACGGCAGCACCGGAGTCACTGCTCATCACGGCCGAACTTGTAGACCAGGACGTGAACCTACCGCAGTCCACATACACATGAGTGAGATTCACCAGCGAGGGCGGCCCCAGAGGCACGGTGCCGCCCTCGTCATACGACCCATTCAAGGCCGAACTCCGCCAGCGCCTGGTACTCGTCGACGGTCAACTTCGCGCGCCTGGTCTTGGTGTTGCTCAGGCCCCCCAAGCCTGACCTTCACGCCGTCCTCCAGCCGCTCCACGCAGGCCCTTCGAGACCATCACAGAGCCCTCGCGGGCCCCCTTGTACTGCGGGCCAGGGCCGCAACGCCCCGCTCGAAGGCGCTCACGGGCGCCAGACGACGCAGGCTCCTCCGGCTCCGGGGCCGGAGGAGCGATGCCGAGCCGCTCCAGGCTCACGCTGCCTGTCCGTCAGGGTCTCTGATAGCAGGGGCCGGCAGCGCCCTCCAGCAGCAAGGTGAATCGTCGCGTAAGGCAGAGACGTTGGCATGATGGAGGCGTCCTCCTTCCGCGCCGCGCGGAAGGAGGACGGTAACCAGCCAAGCTGCACCCCCCACGGACACAGCTGCTGGTGCCGCAACCCAAATGCAAGCGGCAGCCTCCGCACCCTGGCTGCTCCTCCTGCGGGTGCCTTCACAATTAACCATCCTCACATGCAAGACCACGTGAGTAGACGCTACTTGCCTGAGGCCCGGGCTCTACCGTCCGGCGTTCCTCCCCCTCTAGGCAATCATCTGCCTGGCGGCAGGAGAGCCCTTGAAGTGAACCCGGCCAACACGCTCTCGCATCGTCCCGGTCAGCTCTGAATGCATGAGCTGTCCGCCTCAGACGTACTCCTCCAGCCCATGGCTCACAGACCGACCCGCCCTTCATGTACGGACGACACTCACGAGGGTGACACGTCATGTGCCAGGATCTGGGCCATGTTGCGTTCAGCCAGAGCAGTGATCGTGACGAACGGATTGACACCGAGAGATCCCGGAATAAGAGATCCGTCCGTCACATACAGACGTGATGCACCCTTGACGCGACCGTAGTTGTCGGTGGCTTTGCCAAGGACACAGCCGCCAAGAGGGTGATAGGTGAAGTCATCCGCGAAGGCCTTATTGTCGCCAAAAAGGTCATAACGGTAGATTGTGGCGTTAGCTCGGTTGACCCGGTCGAACAGGGACTTCGCAGCGGTCACAGACGGCTGGTTCTGAGACCGCGTCCAATGAAGCTCGGCGGCGTCAGTCACGGCGTTGTAGGTGAAAGCGCCTCTTTCAGGATTCTTGGTAATGGCGAGATAAAGACTGATCCAGTGCTCGAATCCCATGGGGAGGGGCGCGATCTCAGCGAAAACTGGATGAGCGGGATTCGACCAGTCATTGATAGCCATGACTGGCATTGTCGACTGATACTTTCCAACTGTGTCCCATATGTGGTTTGCGCGTGCGGTCATCACGTTTCCATTGCTTCCCCATCCCTGCCCGATCTGCGCACTGAGTCCTGGTAGTGTGCCGCGCTCACGGGCGCGCAGGAGAAGCTCCGTAGTACCAAGGCTCCCGGCGCCGAGGAAGAGGTGCTGACAACCCACCTCGGCCGTGGACACCACTCGGCCGCGTGTGTCGATCCGGTCGACGGTAAGGACATAGGTGCCGTCAGGCTCCCTCCGGAGCCCTCTGACTTTGCTCATGGTCCTGATGGTTACATTTCCAGTCCCGAGCGCCGCAGCGAGATAGGTCTTGTCGAGGCTCCGTTTGCCGTGATTATTGCCGTAAATGACCTCTCCGGCCAGCGCTGACTTTGCCGCGCGGCCAGCAGCCTCACGCTGCATGTACTCGAAGTTATAGACGCTGGGCACAAAGACGGTGTTCAGGCCGGTTCGATGGGCGTGTTCCCGTGATGTACGCGAGAACTGGTACCACTTGCTGGATTCGAACCATGACGGGTCCATGGCGTTGACACCGAGCATCTGACGAGCCTTAGGGAACCACGTCGCATACATCTGGTGCGCATCAACTTGAGGCAGGATCTGGCACAAGTAGTCACGCTGTGGCGTCACTGCCATCCCACCATTAACGAGTGATCCGCCCCCCACACCTCGACCAACGAAGACCGACATGTCATTGAATTTCACACGGTCCAGTACCCCTGGATATGGAGCGATGTTCTTGTTGACTACATTCAGCCACAGGAAGGTGGCGAGCGGGGCCTCCGTGCGGCTACGGAACCACATAGAACGATAGTCGGGAGTCTTAGTAGCGCAGAAGATCTTCCCGTCGGAGCCTGGGGCGTTCCAGAGCCTACCCATTTCAAGTACCAGAGTATCTATGCCAGCCTCACCAAGGCGAAGCGCAGCAACGGCAGCGCCGTAGCCGGATCCGACAACGATCGCCGGCGCATACTGCGTTGCTTCAGGCTCCCTCGCTGCTGCCGCAGGCAGACCTATGCTCGTGAGGCCGAGTGCGGAAGCGGCCTGCAGGGCTCCAACACCAAGAAGGTGACGCCTCGTCAGATTCTGTGTCATGCGCGGAGTATGTATGCCAAGTGGGCCTGTCGGCCAGTCCCCATACACCTGAAAACCCATCACGTACTCTGTGAGCTGGCAGGCTTCCGCTAGGCGTTCGCGACCCTTTACGACCTTGCTGAAGTGGGCAGCCGTGAGCAGATCCTCACGCTGACTGCTGTCCGGGCGGCATGCAATGTCGGCTTGACCTGCGGCTCCCTCCTCGCCACCGCCTTGGCGGCAAACCGGCCGCTGGTCTTCACGCTCCTCTTCCTGGTCAGCAGGATGCTGTTCACCGTTCACTGCACTCGTCGCCCGTCCACTCTCGCGACGAGCCGGAACCCAGCGGCAACAGCAGGTGCCGGCCCAGGGGCAGCCTTCGCGTCAGAGCGCTGTGAGACTGCCAGGCCGTCGCTGTTTCGGGACCTCTGGTTCGCGGCCCTTCGGTGATGCTGCCGTTCTGACCGCCTAAGAACTCCAAACGAAATAGTCTTCAAGGTGGTTGGATCACTCCGGGGCCGATGATCTGGAGGTGTGGGGTGGCTCGGCGGAAGCCGTGGGTGCCGAGGACGAGTTGTGGGCGGTGATCGAGCCACTGCTGCCGAAGGTGGAGCGTCGTGCCCGGCATGCAGGGCCCAAGCAGCATCCGGACCGGCTGGTGTTCCAGGAGATCCTGTTCGTGCTGCATACCGGGATCGCCTGGGACCACCTGCCGCAGGAACTCGGCTTCGGCTCGGCATGAACTGCTGGCGGCGGAGTGGACCGAGGCCGGTGTGTGGCCCCGGCTGGACGAGGTCCTGCTCGCCGGGCTTCGCGGCGCGGACGCCCTCGGCTTCTCCCTGGCGGCGGTCGACGGCTCCCGTATCCGGGCGTTGAAGGGGGATCCAAGACCCGACGAAGCCCCGTCGACCGGAGCAGGACCGGCAGCAGCCATCACCTGATCACCGACGCCACCGGCATCCCGCTCGCCGCCAGCCTGACCGGCGGGAACCGTAACAATGTCACCCGGGCTGATCCCACTTCTCCAGGCCGTGCCGCAGGTGTGGGGCAAACGCGGCCGGCCCCGGCGCCGCCGGATGTGGTAGTGGGCTGTCGTGGCTACGACCAAGACAAGTACCGCCGCCCGGTCTGGGACCTCGGTGTGAAACCTCTGATCGCCAGCCGCAGCACCGGACACGGCTCCGCACTTTGCACCCACTGCTGGCCGATGGAAAGTGCGTTCGCCCATCTGCACTGGTTCCGCCGACTTCGGACCGCTGGGTGATCCCGCGGCCACATCCACGAAGCCTTCCTTACCCTCGGATGCGCACTCGCCTGCTGGCGAAGCCTGAAGTCATTGCGATGGGAGTTCGAAGCCCACCGTTCGCGCGAACCGAGGACCTCGGTACCTTTAACGAAAGGCAGCAGGCTCCGGCCCTGCCCGTCATCGTCCTTATGGCCCTCGGTCCAGCCGCCTGGGCAGTCCTCATATCCGGGTCCGCTGCGGCAGCCCTTGCTGCCCGCAACATCGCCCCGCACACCGCATGGCCGCTATGGAGCAGTTCCGCTCGGGTCCCCAGTTCAGCACCGAAGTCCTCGGCCACATCAAGCTTCCCTGGCTGCGGCCGGAGGCACGGGTCACCTGAGCGATGCCAGCTCCCTCTCGGGCCTGGCCGCGTGCTGATGCGCCCGGACCGTCCTCGAGTCCACACAGCCGATCGAGCGAGTCCGTCTTCCGCGGCCCATCGTGCTCAGGCAGTTCGCGCCAGGTGACACCGGTGGGCAGCTCCACAAGATCCCGTCCGCTGGCCCGGCGCCAGCACCGGCGCGGTCAACGCCTATCGACTCGCCCGTCTATTCATGACTACGGAACACGAACAGATCAACGAGTCATCGCGTTTGCGGGCGCGGCATAGAGGCTTTGAGGAGGAAGCCCCCTCTACAAGGATGCGTCCACGCACCCGCACCTACAGCCAGACGCGGGCTCAGGGTTCGCAGTCTCGGAGCCGGGGCTGCCGTATGAGTCGAGTCTCTGCCGGCGCCAGCATCAGGCGAAACCTCAGTAGGCGTCGCCACCATCGAGATCCAGCAGTTGCGTTACGAGGGCCGCGATCTCAGACCGCTCAGAGCGCTTCAGAGTTACATGAGCGAAGAGCGGATTCCCTCTAAGCCTCTCAATGACAGCCACGACACCATCGTGACGGCCTACTCTCAGGTTGTCACGTTGCGCAATGTCGTGAGTGAGGACAACCCGCGAGTTCTTCCCGATTCTCGAAAGGACCGTGAGAAGTACGTTGCGCTCAAGTGACTGCGCCTCGTCGACGATGACGAATGCATCATGCAGGGATCGCCCTCTGATGTGCGTGAGCGGCAGTATTTCAAGCATTCCCCGGGACATGATCTCTTCGATCGTAGTCTGCGAGGTTAGTGCGGTGAGTGTGTCGAATACCGCTTGTGCCCATGGGCCCATCTTGTCGACTTCGCTGCCTGGCAGGTAGCCCAACTCTTGGCCGCCCACCGCGTACAGTGGCCGGAACACCATGACCTTCCGGTGCTGTCGGCGTTCCACGACGCTCTCCAGGCCCGCAGCCAGGGCCAAGGCAGACTTTCCCGTTCCAGCTCTGCCCCCTAGGGACACTATCCCGATCTCCTGTTCGAGCAGCAAGTCAAGCGCTACTCTCTGTTCAGCACTGCGGCCGCGCAGCCCGTACGCCCCCCGTTCACCCCGCACAATCCTTATACGGCCATCTGGGGTGACTCTGCCCAGTGCGCGGCCGCGGGGGGATATGAGGACAACACCTGTATGCGCAGGGAGACCAAAAGCCTCGGATGCCTCCACCACTCCCTTCTCAAACAGGGTGTCCACATCAGGGGCCGCAATCGACAGGTCGACCATGCCTGTCCAGCCCGAGGAGACCGCTGGCTCTGCTTGGTACTCCTCGGCAGCCAGCCCCATCGAACCCGCCTTGATGCGCATCGGCAGGTCTTTCGAGACGAGTGTGACGTCGCGCCCCTCAGCCTGAAGTCCAAGGGCAACAGCGAGAATGCGGGCGTCATTTCCGTCGAGTCGGTACCCGAGAGGGAGGCACGAGATGTCAGCGTGGTTCAGCTCGATGCGGATCGTCCCCTCAGAGGCTCCCACAGGTACCGGCTCGTCCAGACGCCCCCGTTGGAGCCTGAATTCGTCGAGAATGCGCAGAGCCTGCCGGGCAAAATACCCAAGCTCCGGATGGTTCCGCTTGGACTCGAGCTCGTTTACCACCATGATCGGAATCACGATCTCATGATCTTCGAATCGTTTCATGGCCATAGGATCAGAAAGCAGCACACTCGTATCGAAAACATACACACGCTTGCCCTGCCTCTGGGTCCGGCACGTGCGGCCGGGTGCGGAGACTTTCTGCCGCTCGCTTCCTCTCACCGCGTCCTCCTGTCGGCGTTCTGAGAGCAGTGCACGGATTACGTCGAGACGGCTTCCCCGTCTCGACGCCCAGAAGCGCCGGGGCGGTGCTCTGCGTGTGCGCTGCTTGACGCCGAAGCCAGGTCCTGGACACAGGTCCGGGACGGAGCCGCCGGCGGCGTAGTCCATGGGTGCGGCGGCCTGAAGCGCTGCACTCATGTGTGATATCCGGGCAAATCCGCCTGGATTACCTCTTTTAGCCCACTACATCATCCCCCTGAAGGCCTGAGTACCGGGTACTTATCCCCCTCGGCAGCGCCCGGGGCCCCGTCGAGCGGGCCGCCAGCGGTCCGATACTGAGTCGAGGGACCCGCCATGGGCTTCGTAACGTCAAAGGGGAATCCAGCAGGGGGTGCCACCAGGCGCACCAGGAAAGATCCGGGGCCTGCGTCGTGCGCCGGCTCCCGGCCTGCCTGTGCTGCCGGGCAGATGACCACTGGAGATGGACGGCACACAGCCAGCGGTCGGGCGCGGACCGCTGGCTGTCAGGCGCAGGACCAGGGAAACCGGTCGATCATCGCTCAAGATATTCGCTTTCCCTCCGGGCCGCGCTGGCGCCGCGCCCGAGCCACAAGCCGACGCCGTCCACTTGGCGAGGTCAGTCCGTCACCGGGCGTAGCAGCCTTCCGTGCGCGAATCGGTGCCCCCGCTGATGCCTTGTTCAGGGCGCCAGGCTGCCCGATCCTCATGCCCTCGATGGAGTAGCGATCGCTTACGCAGCCATGGGGTCTCACGTGATCGAATCATGGGAACGGCACGGCTCGCACTACCCCCCGCGAGCCATACCGCTTGGGCTGCCTCCGACGGTGGAGGCAGCCCATTTTCGCCTCCTACGTCTCAACGCAGAACTGGCAGCGGTTCTTGTGCAGTTGCGGTACTCCCTCCATAGGACACAGCGCGAACCCCTGCCCTATGTGCCCAGCAGGCTCCGGCGCCATGACGGCGTCGGCCTGCTGATCGGTGATACCCGCGGAAGCGGATCCCGGCACGGCGCCCCAGCCTCTCCCGGCAGCAGCGAGACAGCATGGGAGCCTCCCTGCGCGGTTGCAATCGTGTTCCTCGAAAGTAGTACTGACTATGCGTGGTAGTGCTCGTGCCGACTGGCACCAAAGAGCTGATGGCCCGGACGCCGACAACGACACGGACTGCAGAACGTCTCTCCTGTATGAACCGGACAGCTGTGCCGTGCATGTAGCTGTCAGGCACTGCCGCGAATCAGTGGCGGTTACACGGAGTGTAACTCGCCGAGTCCTCGGGAGATGGCAGATCAGCCAGGACAACGCCGAAGCAGTGGTGCTAGTGGTGTCTGAGCTGGTCACTAACGCAATCGAGCATGCTCTGCGGCCAATCAACGTTCACCTTCACCGCGAGCACGTGGGCAATCGGGTGTGGGTGGGGGTCAGCGATGGGGGACCGGCAACGCACAGTGGCACTCAGACTGCGGCGTGCACTGAGGACGAGCACGGCCGTGGGCTGGCAATCGTGAGTGCCATTGCCGAGAGCCACGGCGTCCATGTGCATCCAGCCGGCGGCACCACACGCTGGGCAAGCATTAACGCCGTCTGAGTGAGGCACGGTCTGCCTTCGTTCGCCCTCTGCTCGCCGCAGCACGGCGGGATGGACCGCCGCGACGTCTGTCTGCGATCCGCCGAGACAACTCTTTCAGGAGTCACGGAAGCCGTACCGCTTAAGACGTCGTTTCTTATGGTGGTTCTTGGGCCTCTCCATGCGGGGATACTGCTTCAGTGCTGTTGACATGGATTGCCGAGGTGGCCGAAGAGCCGTTGGCATTGGAGCCGGGTGACCGGCGGGTGGAGTGGGAGACCAACACCTGGTCGCTGGGTCCAGAGGGCGAGGA
>NZ_JBHTSA010000123.1:0-22866 GCF_042795405.1 Streptomyces sp. NPDC056480
CAGTGCGGCCGGGCGGCCGCACTGCGAGGTGTTCGCCGTCGACGCGGCCCGCAGGGTCCTGCGCACGGCGGGGCTGCCCGCGGCGCACACCCCCATGGGCGACGCCGCCTGATCAAGGGGGCGGCGTAACGCGCCCGGTCGGTGGGACGGCTCCGTCCACAGGTCTAGGAACGCCCGCAACGGCGCACTCCGCCGGGTGCCCACCCGCCAGACGAACACCTTCCGCAACCGGATGGCGGGCTCCAGCGGCACCACGACGAACCGCGGGCCAGCGACACCTGGCGCGACGCCTGGTGGCGCGCCCTGTCGAACGAGGATGGGTATGGCCAGGCCATGAGCCGCTTCGGTGGGCCGGACCCGTACGTCGTGGCGGAGGCCGCGTGCCGGATGAGATGGTGGTCGCGCGGCTACGCCCGGCCCCGGCAGCCCTGTCCGCCTCTGGCCTCATGGCCGAGCGGGATCGTGAGGTGCCTTTGCCCGAACGCGGAGCGTGCTTGCCGGCAGACCGGCCGGATGAAGTAACGGTCAGGCCGCGGAGGTGGAGGGCCCGGCGGAATCTCTGGGATCGGCTTCGGTGAGTCGCCGGGCCAGGACGTGCTGGGCTGGGTCCTGGTGCCCGCCTGAGGCGAGGATGCGCACCTCGTTGTGGTCGCTGATCTCCGCTCGGATGATGCCGGTGGGGTCGGCGTAGACCGGATGGCCGCCGGGCCCCTTGGAAGAGGTGCGCTCGACGATCACGACGTCTTTGGCCGAACCCGTGTCCTCGGAGAACACCAGCTCGTATCGGAGTGGACTCATTCCGCTCACTTTACGCCGAAGCCCCGGCTGCGCCCCCGGTCGAGAACCCGCTGGTTAGAGTGCCGCCACCTCGCGGCGCACGCCAGCGCATGGGCCGCCGCCCTGGCCGCCGGTGTCACCTTCGCTCTGACGACGCTTGCCCGGATCCCGCACTCGCCTGCCTGCGCCACTGCCGTCGTCATCGTCCTCCAGGAGCCCGCGCCGGGCAGGTTCGTCCCCCTGCTCTCGGGTCCGCGGTCCTGCTCGTACTGACCGTGTACGCCGCGTCCGGCGCACGGTGGTGAGCCGCTCCGGCCCAGCGCACACGCCAGAGTGCGCCCCGCGAGGAGGACGTACGCCCTCTTCCCGTGGTCGTGAGTGCGCGCCGGGGTCCGGGTGCGCCCCGGGTGCCTTACTCCTGGGCGCCCGCGGCGGCAAAGGAGCGGTGCGCGCTGCGCTGACCCGGCGTGGAGCCGGTCTGGCCGATTCCGGCACGGGCGACTGAGCAGGGCTGATTCAAAGCCGTGGCGAGCCGATGCGTCTCGTTGGGTGGGTGCGCGGGCCCGGACGCCGTCGGCGCGGGTCACGGCTGCCTCCCTGCACGATGAAACCTGACTAGACGCCAGCTGGACATCAGTGCCGCACTGAGAGCCGATCCCCAGACCTGCGCCGGTGCGGCCGGCCGGCGACTTTGAATCAGCCCTGGGCGGCTGAGGGGTCTCGCGTTTTCGGACAGTGACTTGACCGTCGTGTGCTCGGCGTGGACTTCGCACGGTACGGCGGCCATCCGGATACCGAATATGTTTGCACCCGCTCCCTGACTTCCGCATCCCGGACAGATGTGTTGCAGTAGTCAAAGCCGCCGGTCAGCCGCATCGGAGCAGGTCAGGGGATTGAGCAGGGCTGATTCAAGCCGTGGCGAGCCGGTGCGTCCCGTTGGGGCGGGTGTGTGACCCGCGTGCCGTCGATGCAGGTCACCGCGGCCTCTCGGCACCGGACAATCTGACCATGCGCCAGCGCGGCATCAGCCTCTTACTTGACGCATAGTTATAGTCGAGTTGTGCCGTGCCGAAAGGCCATGGGGCACGGCACCCCGCCCAAACGAGACGCATTAGCTCGCGCGCTCAGAAATTGAACGATAGCCCCCCGACGAACGCGCCTTCGCCCAGCTGAAAACCTGGCGGACCCTACGGCGGGCCCGCTACCCCACCCCAACCGCATCAGCAGGATCATCGCTGAGACCAGACCATGACCTGCGACTATTCCGCTGAGCGCATCCCCCACACCTGAGAGGGCAAGACCATGGACGTTGAACTCCCCGCCCTGTACTGCCCATTTCCCGCGCCCGGTCTACATCCCCTGACGGATGAGATCCAGCAGGAATCCCTGGCCTGGGGTGAGCGCTACGATCTCTACCCCAGCGCCGAGTATCAGGCGGCGATGCATGGAATGAAAAGCTCCTGGTGGTTTGGGCCGGCTTGGCCGGATGCCGACACTGAACGAATCCTCCTTTTCATGAAGCACAATGAAATCATTACCGCGCTGGTCGAATGCTGGGAGCCTTTCCTCGGGGACGCCGGGCGGTTCATGGACCTCATTGTTCGGATGAGTCACACCTATGAGGTGCCGGACGCCAAAATTCTCGACTCCTACCCCCACTTCATGGCCGCCCTGGAGGACGTGCTCCCTCAGATTCAAGCGCTGGGGACACCCACCCAGTACCGGCGGTGGATTCAAACCGTACGCGACGACTGGCGCGGAAACATGCTCGAATGTTGGATCGGTGTGCAGAAATTCCTCGATGTCAATACGTACCTGACCATGAGGGCGAGGTCGTTGAACATGCACTCCGTCCTGATCGCGGCAGACCTGGCTCACGGATGGAAGGTGCCGAATGATCTGCTGATGCGGCCCGACGTTCGCGCCCTGCGCTGCCTGGCACTGACGTGGACAGGGGTACGCAACGACGCGAGGGGCTTTCGGCTGGACGCGTCGAAAGGGCAATGCAATTTCATCCCCCACCTCATCAACGAAACGGGATGCACAGAGGCAGAGGCAATCTCCCACTCGGTGGGACTCATGGACAGTCTCATGTACAGGTTCGCCGAACTCCATGACCGGATCATCAATCAAGACATCCCAGATTCCCTGCGCCATCACATCAGTAATGTGGCCAGGATACTGAGGGCGACCATCGTGTACGAGAAGTTTGTTCGGCACGAATGGTATGAATACGCTGGAGACATGGCACAGGACTATGCCGAAACTCCATCATCAACGGCCCCGCCTCCCTACCCCGCACTGTCTTGGTGCTGGAGCGTTTGACCTCGGGGCCCGACGGGTCCGACACCCTCAGCCGGTTATCCGAGAGGGTTCGGGGCGGGGCAGACCGGCAAGGTCACCGCCGCCCGCCAGAGCGCGACCAGCCTGGCCATCGGTGAGCTCCAGGTCCTCAACGTGCTCTGACCTGACCTGACCTGACCTGACCTGACCTGACCTGACCTGACCTGACCTGGGGAGAAACCTGGTGACGTCACCACCCGGCCGCGACCGTCGCCCCTGGCGCTGGTGTGCCTCGCAGCGATAGATGACACCGGGGCCGGCGGCCGGCCTGCGGCGCGGCGCCGGATTCTCAGCGGTGCTTGTCATCTGATTCGCGGGCTTGTTGTCACTGAGAGGCCATTCGAATGTGGTTTGCCGGGTCTGCTGGTGGTGTGGCGATTGGTGGCGTTTCGGGTTTACCTGCGGAGGTCTCTCAGGGTGCGGTAGACCGGTTGGGTGAGCGAGCCCCGTCGTGCGTATCGCACTGATCTGACCGATGCCCAGTGGGAGTTGATCAAGCCTGTCCTCACCGCCTGGAGGAACGAGCGCACGGCGGCCGGCTTGAAGATCCGTCCGCCGAAACACACTCTGCGGGAGATCGTGAACACGATCCTGTACGTGAACCGCACCGGGGTCCAGTGGGACCTGCTGCCTCACGATCTCCCGCCCGCTACCTCGGTGTTCTACTACTACTCGCTGTGGATCAAGGACGGCACGACGAAGCGGATCCACGACCTGTTACGGGCCGAGGTCCGCTCGAGGGCCGGCCGGGCCAGGGAGCCGACGGCCGCGGTGATGGACTCCCAGTCCGTGAAATCCTCCTTCAGCGCCGGTTCGGAAACGGTCGGCACAGACGGCGGGAAGAAGGTGAAGGGCCGAAAACGGCACATCATCGCCGACACCATGGGCCTGCTGCTCGCCGTGATCGTCACCGCCGCGAACATCCACGACCGCCACGGCGGGCAGGTCCTCCTCGACGATGTCCACGACGCACACCCCACGGTGGTGAAAACCTGGGCCGACGGCGCCTACGGGGGCCTCCGGTCCCGGGGTGTCTGCCTCGATATCAAGCTCGAGATCACCACCAAAGGCCTCGCCACCTGCGGATTCACCCCGCTAACCCAGCGATGGAAGTCCGAGCGGACCTTCGGATGGCTCTCCCGGTCCCGCCGTCTCGCCCAGGACGTCGAGGCCACCACCCACTCCTCCGAAGCCCAGATCTACTGGACCATGACCGGCCTCATGCTCCGCAGAGCCACCGGAACCTCCGCGATCACGACCTACCGAACCGGCACGCAAACGGGCATACCCACCAGCATCTGATTCGAATGGTCTCTGAGCCGTTTTCGTCCTGTCGCTGTGGGGTGAAATGGCAGGTCAGCAGGGGTGTGTAACGAGGCGGGGCTCCTGGTCGTTGCGGTGGTGTTCTCTACGCACCACGCATCGTCCGGGGAGCCTCGCCTGGTCCCGTACCGTGCCACGGCTGATGTCCCGCGTGAGCTGGTTGAGCACGTTTCCTGGCTCATCTGCGCACGAAGGTGTGAACGTCGCCCGCGATGGCGGAAGCTCGGCTGCTTCCGCCAGGCCCTGCTCGTACTGGTGCACCTGCGCAAGAACGAGACGCTGCCCGCCCTGGCAGTCGGCTCCGGCGTCTCGGCAGCCACAGCCTGGCGCTATGCCAGCGAGCCCCCCGACGTCCTCGCGGCGTGGGCGCCGGGCTTGCACGAGGCCCTGACCGGCCTGGGCGAGGGCGACCACGTGATCGTCGACGGCACGCTCATCCCCATCGACCGGATCGCAGCCGACGAGCCGTATTACTCGATGAAGCACCGCCGGCATGGCATGAACGTGCAGGTCATCGCCCGGCCCGACGGCACACCGCTGTGGTTCTCCCGCGCGGCACCGGGCCGCACTCACGACCTGACCGCGGCCCGGGCCCATGGGATCGTGCAGGCCTGCCTGACCCGGCAGATCCTCGTGCTGGCCGACCGCGCCTACCAGGGCGCCGGCGCCACCGTCCGCACTCCGTACAAGAACCACCGCGAACAGCCCGAGCGCTACCAGCAGTTCAACCGCGACCACTCACGGCTGAGGGCTCCTGGGGAACGGGCCTTCGCGCAGCTGAAGTCCTGGCGGATCCTCCGTCGAGCCCGATGCTCCACCCGCCGCATCGGCACCGTCATCCAAGCCGTCCACACCCTGCTGACCTGCAGCTATTCAGGATGAAAGAGGCTCAGTCAGTGCTTATGCGTCAGATAGTCATTTCCCCCTTCGTGGTGTAGCCGATTTTGCGGTGGGCTTGTTGGTGGTGTGGGTAGCGCGGGGCTTTCGGGGAGCTCGGGGAAGAACTCGGTCATGCTGCCTTCGGGTAGGTAGCGGCAGGGGAAGGCGATCCACTCGTCGGGGAGTTCGAAGAGCACCGCCCGCATCGAGCGCGGCCAGTTCCTCGTGTGACGGGAACGTCCCGCAGGGCGTCGGTGAGGCACGCGTGGACTTCGACTGACACAGCCCCCGTTACCTATTGGGGGATGAAGCCGGTGGACTGCTACCCGTTACCCGGTCCAGGAGACCTCGAAAAAGATCGCGGCCATCGGCTTCACCGCGGTGGCGATCAGCCAGCATCCGGTGAGCCATACACACCCCCCGGAGCCCTTGAGCACTCGGTCAAGACTTGGCCCCGGGTGCTGGCCGATTGCCACCGCGGGCCCGCGGTAGTGAGAGCGGCGTCAAGGCCAACCTGCTCTGCCGCGCGCTTCTCTCGACCGGAACCAATCGGATGATCAGGCCGTTGACGTTCGTGGTCCGAGCCCTCTGCCGGGTGAACCTCTCACTTCGCCGGGACGCCTTCGAGCTCCTGCACAGACCGAGGCCCCTGCGGTCAGCTGGGGTCACGAACGACCAATCGGATGACGGGCCCAGAGCCCTTCCATTAGGGAGTCGCGTGCCTCCGCACTGGTCTTGACCAGCGGATATACACATCGGACAGAAGGGCGTGAGAGACGCGCATGAGGGTGTTCTGCGGGATCGACTGGGCCAGCGACCACCACGACGTCGCCCTCGTCGACGGCGACGGCAAGCTCCTCGGACGGGCCCGGACAGGCGATGACGCGGCCGGCCTGTAACAGCTGCTCGACCTCCTGGCCGAACACGACGACACCATCGGCTTTGTCAATGCTCCCGCAGATTTGACCCCCTGGGGTTGGTTCAGTCGCGGTGTGTGCGGTTCTCCTTGGCGAGGAGTTCGCGTCGTTGGCGGGTGCGGTAGGAGTCGCCGGTGAGGGTGAGGACCTCGGCGTGGTGGACGAGCCGGTCGATCACGGCGGCTGCGACGACGTCGTCGGAGAAGGTCTCTCCCCAGCGTCCGAAGGGGAGGTTCGAGGTCACCATCACGGAGCCCTGTTCGTAGCGGGACGCGATCAGCTGGAAGAACAGGTTCGCGGCGTCCTGGTCGAAGGGGATGGAGCCGACCTCATCGATGATGATCAGCCGGTAGCGGCGGATCTTCTTCAGCTCGGCCTCGAGGCGGCCGGCCTGGTGGGCGGTGGCGAGGCGGGTGATCCAGTTGCTCGCGGTGTCGAACAGGCCGAGTGGCCGGCGTGGGCCGCCTTGACCCCGAGGCCGATGGCGAGATGTGTCTTGCCGATCCCGGGCGGGCCGAGCAGGACCACGTTCTCCGCCTTCGAGACGAACGTCCCGGTCGCCAAGTGCGCGAGGACGTCCCGGCGCATCGAGGGCAAATGGTCGAGGTTGAAGTCCTCAAGGGTCTTGACCTGCGGAAAGTGGGCGGTGCGGATCGGCATCACGTTGCCCTTGGACTCCCGGTCGGCGACCTGCCGCTGCAGCAGGGCGGCCAGATACTCCTCGTGGGACCAGTTCTCATCGCGGGCCTGGGCGGCCAGGTCCTCCCAGCAGGCCCCGATTGTGGGGGTCTTCAGGACCCGGGTGAGGTAGGCGATCATGGACGGCAGGCCGTCCTTCGTCGCCGTGGTCAGGGCGGTCGAGCTCACGTGTCACTCTGCTTTCGTTGACGGCTGGTCGAAGTCGACGCCGAACAGGGCGTCGTAGTCGGGCAGGGCCCGAAGGGCGACGGCATGGCCGTCGGGGTGCCGGCGGGTTGATGCCTGGCGCCGTTGCCGGTCTTCTGCCAGGGCCTGGCGCATCCGCTTGGCCGTGGCGGCATGGGCGGGATCGGTGGCCACCGCCTGCTTGGCCCAGGACCGTTCGTGGCGGGCGACGATCTGGCCGTCGCAGAACACCACCACTTCCTCGAGAGAGGCGGTGACGTCGACGAACCGGCCGATGACCTGCGGGTCGACCGAGTAGTCGCCGGCGTCGACCCGGACGTAGTAGTCCCGGGCGAGCCGGATCCTCGAGCTCAGGCCGGTCGGCGGATCGAGGGGCGGCAGCGGTGTCATCGACAGGTAGTCCCGCTCCAGCAGGTCGACCGGGCGGCCCTGGACCGAGCGGACCGTGCGGGAGTTCGCCTTGATGAGCCACTGCTGCAGCTGCTGGTTGAAGTCCGATGGGGAGGCGAACTGCCGGCCGGGCAGGAACGAGGTCTCCAGGCAGCCGTTGCTCCGCTCGACCATCCCCTTGTATTCGGGGTCGCGGGGCGGCGCGAGCTTGATCCTGGTGGCCAGAGTGCCGGCGAACGCCGCGGCCGCCGCGGTGAGTTTCCCGCTGCCGCCGATCGCCGCTTCCCGGTCCCAGACCAGCGTCTTGGGGACCCGGCCGATCTCGTGGATCAGCTGCCACATGCCCGAGAGGATGTCTCCGGCCTGCCGCGAGGGGATCATCACCGCGGACAAACAGCGGGAGAATCCCAAGGTCATGACCAGCACGGGCAGTATCCGTTCCTGCCCGGCGCCGACCTGGACCTTCGTCTCCGGGAACCACAGATCGCACTGGGTGACCTCGCCGGGCTCATAGGTGACCCGGTCGACCGGGTCGATCCCCAGGTATTCCGGCCGGATCAGCGCCAGTCGCTTGCGCAGCGGCGCCGAGGAGTACGGCCAGCCGATACGCTCGGCGATCACCGGCGCCGGCATCGTCGGCCACTCCTGCAGCAGAGCCCGCATCTGCGGCTCGAACCTGTCCGCGACATGACCCCGCGGGGCCCGCTCGAACACAGGCGGCCGGTCGGAGTTCAACGCCGCCCGCACCGTGTTCCGGGCCACCCCCAACCGCCGCGCGATCTCCTTGATGGGCACACCCTCCGCCCGGTGCAGACGGCGTATCTCGGCCCAGTCCTCCACTTTCAGCACCCTCCAAATGATCAAGGGGGGTTAATTCTGCGGGAGCACCTGGGGGTCATTCTTACGGGAGCAACGACACGGTGATCAGATACCGGTGGCGATCGAGACCTCTCGCGGTCTGCTGGTCGCCTGTCTCAGGTCCACCGGCCGCCCCGTCTACGCCGTCAACCCAATGGCAGCCGCGCGCTATCGCGAGCGCCACACGGTCTCGCGCAAGAAGTCCGACCACCTCGACGCAATGGTGCTGGCGAACATCCTGCGCACTGACGCAGACGCGCACCGCCAGCTGCCAGCCGACAGCGAGCTCGCCCAGGCCATCGCAGTCCTGGCCCGCGCCCAGCAGGATGCCGTCTGGGACCGCACGCAGGCCGGCAACACGCTCCGCTCCCACCTGCGTGAGTACTTCCCCGGCTACCTCGCCGCCGCCCAGCCGATCACAGGGGGCCTCAACGCGCCGCTGGCCCGCACCCTGCTGGCCGCCGCACCGACTCCCCGGCAAGCCGCCCGGCTCAGCCGAATCCAGCTGAAGGCGGTACTCAAGCGCGCCGGCCGCCAGCGCGGCATCGAGGCCGAGGTCGAGCGCCTGCATGCCGCGCTGCGTGTTCCGCAGATGCGCCAGCTCCCGCTCGTCGAGACCGCGATGGGCCGCCAGGCCATGGCCCTGCTGGGAAAGTTCGAGGCCGCCTGCACAGCCGCGGACAGCCTTGCCGAAGCCTCGGTCGAGCTGTTCGAGCAGCACCCAGACGCAGCGGTCATCACCAGCTTCCCGGGCCTCGGCGCGCTCAGCGGAGCCCGGGTCCTGGCCGAGATCGGCGACGATCGCAGCCGCTTCGCCGATGCCAGGGCGCTCAAGGCCTATGCCGGATCAGCACCCGTCACTCGCGCCTCAGGCAAGAGCCACGTGGTCATGGTCCGCCGGGTCAAGAACCAGTGCCTGGCCGCAGTCGGCTACGTCTGGGCCTTCGCATCCCTCACCGCCTCACCCGGCGCCAGAGCTCACTATGACCGCCGACGCGAAACCGGCGACCGCCACACCTCCGCCCAGCGCAACCTCTACAACCGGCTCCTGGGCTGCCTCCACCACTGTCTCGCCAACGGCATGCCCTACAGCGAGACCTCCGCCTTCCCCACGGCGCCCAAGCTCGAACTAAGCATCGCGGCTTGACCTACTAACCCCATCGGATGTCTTTTTCGTGGCTCCGTAGTGGGGCCTCCGGCCTTCGGGTCCGGCATGACTTCCCCCCCCTTGTTGTTCATGATCCGGGGTGTGTCACCTGGCTCGGAGGCGTCGACGGACCGCTGATGAGGGGCTTGAGCACCGGCTTCACCCAGCCGGAAGAGCTCTCCGTAGCGTGGATGCGGCAGCTCGGTGCCGAGGCAAGGCCGGACGAAAGCGTGATGGAGGGGCCTGCGCGTGATCGGCGCCGGCGGCATCGACGTTTTCCTCGGCCTGGACGTCGGCAAGGGCGAACACCACGCCACCGCCGTGACTCCGACCGGCAAGAAAGCCTTCGGCAAACGGCTTCCCGACACCGAACCCAAGCTCCGCGAATTGTTCGCCAAGCTCCAGGCCAGGCATGGAACGGTGCTGGTCGTGGTCGACCAGCCGGCCTCGACCGGTGTCCTGCCGCTGGCGGTCGCCCGCGACATGGGCTGCCCCGTGGCCTACCTGCCCGGGCTGACGATGCGGCGGATCGCCGGCCTCTATCCCGGTGAGGCGAAGACGGACGTCAGGGACGCGTTCATCATCGCGGACGCGGCCCGCGCGATGCCCCACACGCTGCGGGCCGTCGACCGTGAGGATGAGACGGTCGCCGAGCTGGAGATGATCGTCGGGTTCGACGACGGCCTGGTGCGCCACGAGGCGCTGTGTGACCGAGTTGAGGTGGAAGGACTCCACCGCTGGGCTGTCGCAGCAGTCCAGCGAAGCTGAGGGCAGCCTGATCCGGGAGGCGCCGGGGAGGGTGGAAAGCGGCCCTGACTGTCAGTCTTTTCTCACCGGATCCCGCAAGGATTAGGTAGCCCCGGCCGAGGTGGTCTGACTCTTGCTATGACTGACCCTGCGGGTGTCCTGGCGTTGATCTGTCGCATGCCCGGCAGGGCATGCAGCAAGCGCTGCCGCCGGACGGACGTGACCTGAAAGACGTCGTGTCAGTTGGTCCTGCGTTGTTGGCGGGTTGGACGGGCCGTCGTAAGGCCCAGAGACTCCGGGTGTGGCTTTCAGTTGGTTGCCCTTGATGGTTCGCCTCACCTGGCCGCCCGGAGTCTCACGACGACTCGGCCGCTGATTATAGCTTGCCGTTTAACCTCTGCGGGCTTGATGTTCCTTGATCGACTCGGCGCGTTTGACGGTCTTGCCAACGCTGTGGTGGCTGGCCCGGTGCTTGTTCTTCGGTCCCGGGGGACGTCCGGGGCCGGGTCGGGAGGGTTTCGGTGCGGCTGCCGGGCGGGCCGTGGTCGCGCGGACGTTGCGAAACCCCCGCCTGACCCGGGCAGGTGTGAGGCGACGGGGTTCAGTTCGTCGTTCCCAGAGACGCCGGAGGTCTTCGGTGAGGGGACGTGCGAGACAGAGCTGGGTATGTGCGGCGATGATCAGCCAGGTCCACAGATCGGCGGTCGCGGCGCGGCGGATCTTCGGTGTGGTCCATCCGAGGGTCTGTTTCATCAGCCGGAAGGTGTGTTCCAGGTCGAAGCGGCGGAGAAAGGCCTGCCACCACCGGTCCACGTCCGCCGAGGTGGCTGAGGCTGCGGAGGACCACAGCCAGACTGGTTTCGGTTCGCGGTTGCCTGGCAGGCGCTCGACACGCCGTGCAGACCGGCCGGCGGAGCCGCAGCCGGTTCCACGGCGAGACAGCGCACATCCCGTCCGCCGAACACGGAACCAGCCACTACCTGGCACCGCGAGCCCCCGGGCCGCAGCTGCAACCAGCATCTGAGATCCATCCCGGAACGGTTCAGCTGGCCGGATACGAGACGCCGTACGTGCGGGCAGATGAGTGCAAGATGCTCATCCGCTGCTGCAACGCAAGACGGATCATGACATGCATTGCCTGTTCCGCTCTTGCGGTTGGTGTTCATGTCGGGCGCAAGGTACTCGCGGATCGGTCAGAAGGTGCGGCAGCAGTGGCAGTCTCGAACGGCGCAGACAGCACTTGGGCGGTGCCCGGCTATGCGTTCATCTGCCTGCTCGGGACTGGATCTACTGGGCGGGTGGTGGAAGCTGCCGACCTGAGAACCGGCGCAGGCGTCGCAATCAAGTACCTCGGCGACACCCTGAGGAACGAGAGCCTCCGTGGCATCCTGCGAGCCGAGGCGCGCATGCTCTCTGCGGTCAGCTCACCGCATGTCGTACGGCTGCACGACTACATTGAGACTCCGCAGGGTGCAGCGATCGTCATGGAACTTGTCCGGGGAGCCAGTCTGCGATCTCTGCTCCGCACCCAGGGGCCGGCTCTGCCTGAAGCGGCGCTCGTCATTCTGAAGGGATCACTGCTGGGCCTGGCTGCGGTCCACGACAGGGGTCTGGTACACCGCGACTACAAGCCCGAGAACGTTCTGGTGACAGCCGAGGGGGTATCAAAGCTCACCGACTTCGGGATCTCGGCCTACATGGGAGAGGCGACTCGCACCGCCGGAACCCCCGCCTATATGTCCCCCGAACAATGGCACGGAGGGCATGCCTCCCCCAGCAGCGACATATATGCAGCGAGTGTGACGTTCTTCGAGTGCCTCACCGGCCGGAAGCCTTTCGAGGGGCTCACATGGGCTGAACTTGCAGTTCAGCACACTGAGGCAGAGATTCCCAAGGCCGGAGTACCCCAGGAGCTGCTTCCGATACTGGAGCGCGGCATGGCGAAGAGCCCTGAACAGAGGCCGCAGAACGGCCGCGCCTTCATCGAAGAACTCGAGGCCGCGGCGGCTGCTGCTTACGGCCGCAAGTGGGAGGCCAGGGGGAAGCGGGCGTTGGCAGCACTCCTTTCGCTTCTAGGCACAGAGACCCAGTCTCCGGTCCACGCGACCGGGGATGCGGCTTTCACCAGTGTACGGATGCCTGGTCCGGCATCAGAGGGAACTTCAAAGCCGGTCAGACGTGCCCCTGTCGGGGCCGCCGTTTCGGCAGCAGCCGTGGTTGCCCTGAGCGCCGCGGCGATCGCCATGCTTGGAGTCGACAGAGAAGGCCGCTCCGATGCGGGGCAGGTGCAGATGCCGCTGGTCACGATTACCCGGCCCGGCGTCCCATCGAGCGCTGTGGCTGGCGAGGACCAGCTGCCTTCGCGGGTCCTGCCTTCAGCGGCCTCCGCGCATTCTGCCGGTCCGTCTGCCGGGCAGCCTGGCGTACTGGCTGTCGAGAGTCCCGCTGGCAGCCTCAGCAGTCTCTCCGAAGCCTCACCGACCAGCACCCGGACACCGACCCCAGCGCCTTCTCCGCCGTTTCCTTCTCCCGCAGCCGCGACCTCAGACCGCCCCGCTCCTCCCGCAGCCACGCTCTCGGACAGTCCCGCTCCTCCTGCCCCCGAGCACCAAACGGCACCTCCCTCGAGCAATGCTCCAGCGCCTGAGGCCGCAGTGACCTTTGCCTCTGTGTCCGAACCGCTGCTTGCCGGCGGCAGGTCAGCCAGGGCTCAGGTGGTTGTCACGGCCGAAAACACCGCTCCCATTACCCTCACAGTGCGCTGGTACAACTCCAGCAGTGACAGCACCACAGCCAACCCCGGATCGCAGGACGGAGCCCCCCAGACGTTCGTGCTGAGCGGCCGTACCAGCTACACGATCGATGCCGCTCATCAATTCCTCACCCGCCGGTGCCACCCTCGCTGGAGTGTGCTCGTATCAACTGATCCGCCCGCGCACATGAGCCGGCCGTTCCGACTCACAGCAGCCAGCCCGTGCCAAGGAGTCAGATGAAACGCCGTGCCAGGCCACGCCTGCTCCGGGCCCCCGGCCCGGACGAGCAGACAATGCCCCGGTATTCCTTCACTCGGCTGATTACCACAGTCCAGAACCCGCCGTCCACTGCCGCTTCCCGGGACAGCCTGCGCACGCCCGGCGCCGTCGACGAAGACACGCCGACATACCTTGAGGACCACTGGTTCAGCGGCCCCGCCGTATGCGAAGCCATGGGCGAATCCACAACGCTTCATCAGACTCTCCCGCCGGAAACGCACCTGCTGTCCCCGGCAGAAGACAGGCATACCGCTGTGCCTTCATGGAGCAAGGGAGCCTGCCACCGGCGCAGGACCCTTCAGAGGCTGTTGTCCTTCGGGGCCTCTGCATTCGTACTTGCCGCACTGGCCGTCCACCTGATGACGCAACAAGCCAGCCCGGGACTGAAAGTGACGCGCGTGTCAGTCTCTGCCGGGGCCCACGAGACACTCGCCTGTGGCGAGCACGCAGTCATCTCTGGAACCGTCCACACGAACGGAGGTGCCGGCCTGCTGACGTACCGCTGGATCCGTAACGACGGCACGACTTCGGGACTCCGGCAGGAGAACATTCCCGGCGGGCAGACCCGCGTCACGCTCTCCCTGAGCTGGGCTTTCAGCGGCAGGGGCTCCTACAACGCCGAAGCGCACCTGCAAGTGCTGTCTCCAGGCGAGGTCTCTTCTTCTGCCTCGTTCGCCTACCAGTGCAATTCACCGGAAGACGACAACGCCGATTCCGCAGCGTCTCCCGGCCGTGGGAGCACGTAACGGAACGTTCCAGGAAACGTGCGAATGCGAGCAGTTCCAGATGGACTTCCGCAGCAACCGCATGACAAGCCAGGCTCCTCAGCTACTTGTCACGCCTCCTGACCGTTGCAGCCTCGGCCAGGCGGCTATCGGCTGGGACCTCTGCACCAGAACTTCGCCCGCTTGCACACCTGCCCAGCTCGGCCCTTCGCCTCCACGCCTCCCGCCCGCGCGCAGAGCGTTGCCGTGGCCTTTCGGCCGCGGGGGAGCATCGGGCCAGCCGGCATCGGTGAATTCAATCTTGGAGAACCGGGGTGACCGCTGCCCGGCAGGTTCGTCCATGGTGTCGTACACGAAGGACGAACGATGTGTGGCGCTGGCAAAAGAGGCTGGCGCCGCTCCTGGAACGCAGCGGCCCCGAGGTGCCGGCGGATACGGCGGGACGTTCCAGGTGTACGTGCCGAGCAGGATGGCTGGGCGGACAGGACCTGATCCGGGCCGTCGCGCAAGGCGGCCCGTGAAGCCGGCTGGACGCTGGGAACGTACGGGTTCGAGGAGGACGCGACGACGCTCATCGGCATCCACAGCAAGCCGAGCCGTACGCGCAGGTCGTGAAGGAGTATCGGCAGATGCGGGCCGCGAGGGCCGCGGCCGCCGGGGTCCCGGCGGGCGCATTGCACGCGAGCAACCGCTCGTGCCAGCATCCACACACGGTGACATACGAGGGAAGCGACTCGCACCGTCCGGCCCACCCCCGGCGGTTCCAGTCCGATCCTCAGCGCACCGCTCGCATAGCCCGACCGCTGCGTGTGCCGGGCCGCGTACGCGGGAGGGGGACGAAGAACTCATGGATCTGCTCGGCCGGCGCATGCTCGAACGGGATGAGCCGGGCGCGGAGCTCGTGCGGGCGATGCGGGCCGAACGGGGCTCAGAGCGTGTCACCATGGCGCAGATCGGGCAGGCGCTCGAGGAGGGCATCGCCGCTGTCGCCGAGTCGCCGTCCGCCCTCGTACGCTCCTTCGCCCTGGTCGACCCGGTGCCGGACTGGGTCGACTTCGACCTGGCTGAGCGGGGGCCGCGGTGATCCGGCGCAGCGGGCGGGTGTCGAGCGACGTCCTGCTGACGCTGTCGCTGATCGGCGGTTACCGGTTCGTCGGCCCGGTGGACCTGCTGGCCGCCACCGGAGGGCTGTCCACGCGGACGGTGATGCGGTGGCTCGGGGAGACTGAGGCTTGGACTGCGGCTGTCACCGGCGCTGGCAGGATGCGGCGGGAAGGCGCCGGGTGCTGGCTGACCGTGTACGTCAGGGTGATGCGCGCGCTGATCAACGACCGCTTCGAGCGCAATGACCGACTGGGATTCGGAACACCTCGGGCTGCCGGTCAACCGTACCGACATGGCCACGACCTTTGGCCTGCTCAACAGCACCTGCCTGATCGGGATGCGGGCGCTCGGCTTGCAGGTCGGACCGGCCGAGTCCCGGGCCGTGATGCATCTGTGGAAGTACGTGGGACATCTGCTCGGCGTCGACGCTGAGTGGCTCTTTGACGACGAGCGGCGCACTCAGAATGCCTTCAACTGCCACCTGCTGCCGGCTCAGGGGAAGGTCAGCCCGGCGGGCGCGGAACTGTCTGCGGCCCTCGTCGATGGCCGCCGAAGGCTGGAACGTGAACAGCTGACCCCGGTGCGCGCCGCCGTTGAGCGTGCCCATTTGCCCGGCCTGCTCCGGTTCTTCCCCGGCAGGACGGACCTCGGGGATCTCTCCCTGCCGGTTGGGGTGCCCTGGACAGTGCCGCTCTTCCAGCTGAGGAATCTCGCGCTGTCCCTGGAGGTCGCCCGTAGCCCGGGCGGGCGGGCCCGGCTGGAACGGGCCGGTGAGCAGGCCCGGCAGCGGCGACTGGGGCTGCTCCTCGACGGCGCCCCGCAGTGAACTGCACTCTGAGCCGATCAGCTATGCCTGGTCTTGCTGGATGCGACGGCCTTACGTACGCCGGTGGAGCGTGACTCGGCGGCCCTGCCGGGGCGCGGGCACCGGACTGGGATCCTGCGGTGCCACCGGCTCAGAAGTCTCAGCTGCGGATCCGTTCTCCGTTGCTGCCGGTTCTGGTGTCTCCTGTGACGTGCCCGGGGCAGGTGTGCCGGCCAGGGCGAGCAGAGCTGTCAGTGCGGTACGGACCGAGAGTACGCGTTCAGAAACCGAGGCCAGCTCCTTGTGGAGGTCCTGCTGAAGCCGCTCCAGCTGGGGGAGTTCTTTCTCGAGTGCCGCAGTTGTCTCATCGATGCTGTGAACGGCAGTACTTGAAGTAGACACGAAAGGCTCCTGCGTGAATGGGGACCGTACAGAGGAGACACGGGCGGTTTGCTGTGCAGGGTACGTCCTACTGAGCGGTGCGCAGTCGCTGAAGCGCAGCATTTTCCGTGCGCCGGAGCATCTGCCTTCCCGGCAGTTGAGCACTGCCGCAGGACTGCACGGAGGCAGCGCGCCGCCAGGCGTGCTCCCGCTGGGGCCTCTCGGCCTGCTGCTCGAGGGCCTGGCATACGAACAGGGTCTGGTGAATGTGTGCACACACGGGAACAGGCGGGAAATCTCAGCTCACGGAGCTTCTTCAGCTTGCCCACCGATCGGGTGACCCACCTGAAGTGTCTGTGCAGGTCAGACCCTCTTGAGCGCCTCCGGCCGAACCCGAGTTGAAGAAGCTCACGGTGAGCACCACAAGAAGAAGTCAGACAATACGCTGATTCTCGTATGCGCCAGTAGCCGGCCGCTGGAGCCGCTCGATGCAAGAGCGTCTCCAGGCGTCCGGCCAAGAGCCGCACGCCTGTCCGGCACTGCCGGATCAGTCCGGAGGGCTGACCGAGAGGGAGGCAGTGATCTCAGGCATTGCCCAGAGCCGGAAGGCCCCCGGGCACAGAGTGTCCTCCGCGCGCCTGCGCCCCGCTTCCATGCCGGTCGGTGATTCAGTTGGTGCTTGTTTCCCGGATATGCACGGCTGGCCGGCGAAGGGCCAGTGTGATGCCCCCTTTGAGGGCTCTGGCGTAGGGCCCGTCCGCTGCCGCGTCGTCGAGGTCCAACAGACCCGCCGCCCGCAACTCGGCCAGAAGGGCCTCGTGCAGACGAGGCCAGACGCCGGCCTCAGTCCAGTCCCGAAGACGCCGCCAGCACGTCACCCCGCTGCAGCCGATCCGCTCCGCGGGAACGTTCCTCCAGCTCACGCCCTTGCACAGCACGTAAGCGATACCGCGCAAGGCCGCGCGGTCGTCCACCCGCAACCGTCCCGGGTACCTCCGCCGTCGCGGCGGTCGCGGTGGAAGCAGCGGAGCAACACGAGCCCACAAGTCATCAGACACAAGATCATCCGGCATCCTTCAGACCTTGCCAGCTCCACCCCGCACCCCCAAGAGTGAACGCTACTCATGCCGAACCGGCCGGCTACAGGCCACGGATGGGAGTTGCCCGCTCCATTGAGACAGCGGGCTGTCCTGGGCCGGCCCCAGACAGCCCGTCAACGCGATGGTCCGCGGGATCCGTACCGCAGGTTCCTGGCGCGCGGTCTTCCGGAGCCCTGCAGCACATGGTCGGCGGGGTCTTCACTCACGCCCTGCGGCAGGTCCAGGCCGGGCTGACGACTCGCCCGTCCAGATCGGTTCCGTCATCGGCGTGCTCACCCGCAGAATCCGCCCTGCCTGCGACGACTGGGGCAGGTCCCTGGCCAACCTGCTGAGTCCCTGCCGGAGACACGGCGTTACTGGCCTCAGCTCGTTGGGTGAGTGGCTGGGAAGTTCCTGAAGGGCGCGGGTGAGTGACTGTATCCGTAGCGCGTGAGATATGCGGATGAAGGCGGGCTGACCGCGACAGGACGTCAGCCCCCGGGAGACGGCACGGATTGCAGGCGGCCGAACCGCTCGAGGACAAGGTTAGGCCGTCGGAAGACGCACGGCGGCTGCAGGCGAGCGTGAAGTTGCCTTATCAGTGGCATCAGCTGTGGAAGAGGGGGGGGCGACGCTCTGGCAGCCGCGGCGGAGCGGGTCGCGGTGCCGTGCTTCGACGGAGTCCACCAGAACGTCAGGGCCCCGATCGCGCTGGTCTGGGACAGCCTGAAACCTGCGTCTTCCGCAGGCCGGTCTTGCTTGGCCGCAGAGCCCCGTGGCGAACGCCACTCGCGGGCAGGGACTTCCGGGGCATGGAAACGAGTTCGGCACCAGCCGCCGGAGGAACGCGTGGCCCAGCTGCCCCCTGCCTGTCCGGGCCACCGTCTGAGCGGGCCGGGGCCGCTGGTACCTCGCACAGTGAAGAGACCAGCGGCCGCGGGGCGGCGCAGTGCGATGGCTGCCGCAGCTCCGCTCCTGCCGTCGCCTGCCAGCCGGGGCTACGGCGCGGGTGAGGAAGACCCTGAGGGGCTGGGCGGAGGCGCGAAGGTGCGGTCTCCCTTCGGCCATTGAAAGTACGGGTCGAAAGCGTTTGCACTGGAGCTGAACGCGAGCAACGAAATCATACCTGTAAGTACGACTCCAAGGCCTGCAGCAATAGCCTTCTTCATATTCACCCTTCCGCTTCTGAGGTCCTGCCGCACCAAGTGTGCCGAGCAGCGACTACGGATCTAGCATGCGAGTCTTCCTGAACCGGCGACTTGAGCAGCTCATACCTATAATCTATGTTGCTGATCTGCTGGATACTCGACGCTTACGCTTCGTTCGAGGACCTCCCTGAGGTCACGGCGGCCGGGGAAGGCCGCAGCGTAGGCAAGATCGATTCCCATGGCCAGGCGGTCCCACCGCTCCGCGTGCGGGCAGAAGGCCGGCCGGCATGTCCGGCGGCTGGAGATGCTGGGCGGCCTGGAGCCTCGCCGGCGGGCGGTTCCAGGAGCACCTGGCGACTGTCAAGGCCTGCTGCGAGCAGCACTGGACGCTGTGCGCGCCCCGGATCGCGACCATGCCGGGCACCCGCCGATCGGGCAGTGGCGTAAGCGCCCGCGAAGCCGTCCACGGCACCCGTGCGGTCGTAAACGATGCAACTGCTTTGGAGATAGCGGACAGGGGTGTTGCACTCGTCGTTCGGGACAGCAGAACGAGTGATGCGGCTCCGCTCACGGAGGAACCTGGAGGCGGCAGGCTGCCCGGCGGCGGAAGTGCCAGCTGCTGGCTACGGGGCCGTTCCAATGACTGCTGGCCGGCTGCCGCGTCGGCCCGGACATTCACATCAACGCCGGTCGCACCCCCTGCCCGGTGCCGTGGAAACTGATCGGTCGCAGAGGCTGATGTCCGATCGGCCCCGTGACGGTTCGCTGGGTCAATTGACGTGCTCCCCGCCCTAAAGGGCGGGGATTCCAGCCTGGGCCGTCTGGCCTTTCTGGTGGCTTCCTGCTTCACGGCGCTGTGCGGGCGCGGATGCCCGTCTTACCGGTGCTCCACAGGCGTTTGGCCGGTCCGCTTGTCCAGCGGCCCGGATGTTGCGTGCTGCGTTGATGTCGCGGTCGTGGACGGTTCCGCACTCCTGGCAGGTCCACTCACGGACCGACAGGGTCTTGGGGCCGTCCTTGATCCCGCAGGCCGAGCAGACCTGAGAGGTCGGCTCGAAGCGTCCGATCCTGCCGAAGTACCGGCCGTGCTTGGCGGCCTTGTACTCCAGCATGCTGACGAACGCCGACCAGCCCGCATCGTGCACGGACTTGGCGAGGCTGGTCCGGGCGAGGCCGGACACCGCAAGGTCTTCCACATATACCGCTTGGCTGCCGCGGATGATCTTCGTGGATTCCTTGTGGTGCCAGTCCCGTCGCCGGCTGGCGACCGCGGCGTGCTGGCGTGCGACCTTGATACGCGCCTTGGCCCGGTTCTTCGACCCCTTGGCTTTACGGCTGAGGTCCTTCTGCAACCGCTTGAGCTTCTTCTCGGCCCGGCGCAGGAAGCGGGGAGCGGAGATTTTCGTTCCGTCGGAGAGGACTGCGAACGCGGACAGGCCCAGGTCGATGCCGGTCTCGGTGTCCAGCCCGGGAAGGAACTGCGGGCCGGTGTCCACGACGAACGAGGCCCAGTACCGGTTGGCGGCGTCCTTGGTGACCGTGACCGAAGCCGACACGGATGGCAGTGTGCACGACCATCGGACCCGCAGCTCTCCGACCTTCGCCACGTACAGCTTGCCGTTGTCCCGCAGGGAGAAGCCGTTCGCGGTGAGCCGGATGGACTGCTTGCTGTCCCGCTTGGACTTGAAGCGCGGCGGTGCGACCTTGCGGCCCTTGCGCTTGCCGGTAACCGAGGCGAAGAAGTTCCGGTAGGCAGTGTGAAGATCCCGCAGGGACTGCACCAGCACCACCGAGGACACCTCGCCCAGCCACGCACGTTCCCCGGTGCGCTTGGCGGCGGTGATGACCTGCTTCTGCAAGTCGTTGTCCTTGATGTATGGCAGCTCCGCCTCATGTGCTTCCTGACGGGCCCGAAGGCCGTCGTTGAAAACCACGCGGGCGCACCCGAATGCCCTGGCCAGCGCGGCGCGCTGTATGGGCTCGGGGTACACGCGGAAGTTGTACCGAAGCTGCATGACCATGACCGTATCAATTTGCTCTATGAGTACAGAAGGCGACTACCGGCGCGGCCGACACGTAGTTTCGGCGATGCATGTGCACTTGGTCTTCGTGACGAAATACCGGCGCGGCGTGTTCAATGACGAGATGCTGACCGTCTGCGAAGCGGCCATGCGCAAGGTCTGCGAGGACTTCGAGGCCGAGCTGACTTGAGTTCAACGGCGAACGTGATCACGTCCATCTCCTGGTGAACTACCCGCCCAAGGTGTCCGTGTCCGGCCTCGTGAACAGCCTCAAGGGCGTCTCGGCCCGCATCCTGCGCAGGGACTTCACCGGGCGGACGAACCACGCTCTCATGCACGGACACTTCTGGTCACCGTCCTACTTCGCCGCATCGTGCGGCGGCGCACCGCTCACGGTGGTGAAGCAGTACATCGAACAGCAGCGCCGCCCGTTGCAGCTTCGCCCTGCGGACCGTTCCGGCTTACCCCGCCCTGAAGGACGGGGCTTGCGCCGGGGGCGACCGGTCAAGACCCACACCGCCCTCGACCAGCAAGAGCACTGACAGGAGCGACTGCAGCCAAGAGGAGACCGCTTTGCAGGTGCGGCCGCCGCTCTGGTGCCGCGGCCGGGCGTCCGAGACCGGCGATGCTTGCCGCGAGGCCGTCGGCCGGCGCCAGAGGGCCAACGTCCCTGCGCCGGCTCCACGCTGCCCTGAGGTTCTCGGTCTGCGGAAGAAGTACGGCGAGAGCTGACCTGAGGCCGCCTGCGCGAGGGCCCTCGCCGTCGGCGACCCGTCGTGCCCGAATCATCAAGGGCATCCTCATTGCCGGCGCAGAGGCCGGTCCTGAGCCCGGCACCAGCCGAGACGCAGGGGCTGCGGCCTTCCGCCACCGCTGCGACTCCCGGCGCGACGGATGACGCCCGCGGCGGCCACGTCCGCGACGAAGCCAACGCGAACTCCGACGTCCGCAAGGGGCGCCGCCTTGCGGTAGTCATTCAAGGCCCTGCGCCTATCCGTCAGCTGGAAACCCTCGACGCCCGCCCGGCCACAGGCCTGCGGTGGCGGACTCGGCCGCCCTGGGTTCCTTGAGGTCCTCTGCAGGCTCGAGATCACCCGGCGGGAGGCGGGACTGTAAGTGCCTGACTGAGAACCGGTGACGGTAAGTGGAGTGTCACGTTCGCGTGGTGGGGCTCTGAAGTGTCCGCAGAAGCAGCAGGACTCCCGTAACAACAGCGGTTGCGAAGCCAAACCGTTGTCACAGGAGTCCTGTCATGCCGTTGTACCGTTCCGGGCTGTCCGATGCCAACTCGCTCCCTTCGGCGGGTTGTCCGTGTCCGGCATGCCGCCATGGCCGGGGCGCCTGTGAGCCGGCGCGTCCGGTGCGCTGCCCGTCGGACATGAGTGATGCGGAGTGGCAGGTCACCGAGCCTTTGCTGCCCCTGCCGGGCCTGGCGGTGGGGCAGGGGCGGACGGCCTGAGAAGCACTGCCGGCGGAAGATCGTCGACGCCATCAGGTACGTGGTCGACAACGGATGCAAGTGGCGGGCACTGCCTGCCGACTTCCCGCCCCACCCGACTGTGTATGCCTTCTTCACCCGCTGGGAACGTGCGCAGTATGTCGACGACCTCCATGACACCTTGCGCGACCGCCTCCGCCGGAAGGCGGGCCGCGGCATCGAGCCGAGTGCGGCGGTGACCGGCTCGCAGTCGCTACGGGCTGCCGAGACCGTCGCCGTCGGCAGCCGGGGGTGGGATGCGGGCAAGAAGGTGAACGGGCGCAAGCGGCATCTCGCCGTCGACACGCTCGGCCTGATGCTGGTCGTCCTGGTTACCGCAGCCTGTGTCCAGGACCGTGACGGCGCCCGGCCGCTTGTCTCCCGGCTGCAGCAGATCCACCACCACATCACACGAGTGTGGGCCGACGGCGGCTACGCCGGCAAGCTCGTCACCTGGGCGAAAGAGCGCTGGGACCTCACCGTCGGCATCGTGAGACGCAGCGACGACGCCCAGGGGTTCGTCGTTCTGCCCCGACGGTGGGTGGTCGAGCGAACCCTGTCGTGGATCTGTCGCAGACGCCGCTGCGTCCGCGACTGCGAACGCCTGCCCGCCCACCACGAAGCCATGGCCAAGTGGTCAATGATCATCCTCATGACACGCCGCCTCGCCCGACACACATCCCACCAACCCACCACCGCGTAACCGGTTCTCAATCAGGCACTAAGAAAAACGGTGTAACTCCGATCATGGAAGAGTGCACCTGTGATCAGCGAGAACATAGCCAAGCCGTCTGTGGCAGGAGCCGTGTCAGCGTCCGTTGATGACCA